>CAZPTM010000075.1:0-7619 GCA_964589665.1 uncultured Limnohabitans sp.
CGCCGCAACCGCATCATTTCGGGCTTGAGCCAAGGCACGCTGGTGGTGGAGGCCGCGCTTGAGTCGGGCTCACTCATTACTGCCCGGCAAGCGCTGGACCAGGGCCGCGAAGTGTTTGCCATCCCCGGCTCCATCCACTCGCCACAAAGCAAAGGCTGCCACGCGCTGATCCGTCAAGGTGCCAAGCTGGTCGAGTCCGCGCAAGATGTGTTCGAAGAACTGCATACGCCCGACCCCACAGCCCAACTACCGCTGACGCTGGAACCCACCCCACCAGAAACCGGTCTCCTGTCGCACCTGGGCCATGACCCGGTCAATCTGGACAGCCTGCAAGCACGCACAGGGCTGGACACGCCCCACCTTCAGGCCGAGCTGCTCGACCTGGAACTGGCCGGTCAAGTCGAGCGCTTGCCGGGCGGGCTCTTTCAGCGGGTGGTGCGGGCCTGAAATAACAAAAGGCCCCAGCGGGGCCTTTTGCACTTGGAGAGAACCGGTCAAACCACGGCACCGTGGTTTTCGTCTGAGGGGTCTCCTTCTTTTTTGACGGGTTTGACCAGGTCTTCGCGCTTGACGCCCAGCCACATGGCAATGGCCGCAGCCACAAACACCGATGAGTAGATGCCAAACAAAATACCAATGGTCAGCGCCATGGCAAAGTAATGCAGCGTCTCGCCCCCGAACAGCAGCATGGACAACACCATGATCTGCGTAGAGCCGTGGGTGATGATGGTGCGGCTGATGGTGGAGGTGATCGCGTTGTCAATGACCTGCACCGTATTCATCTTGCGGTAACGGCGGAAGTTTTCGCGAATCCGGTCAAAGATCACGACCGATTCGTTGACCGAGTAGCCCAGCACCGCCAGCACCGCCGCCAGCACCGCCAGCGAAAACTCCCACTGGAAGAAGGCGAAGAAGCCCAGAATGATGATCACGTCATGCAAGTTGGCGATGATGGCCGAAACCGCAAACTTCCACTCAAAACGGATGGCCAGGTAAATGACGATCCCGATCACCACAAAAGCCAGCGCTTTGAGGCCATCTGCGGCCAGCTCGTCGCCCACCTGCGGGCCCACAAACTCGGTACGACGCAAGGTCACATCGGCGTTTTGCGCCTTCAGTGCCGACAAGACCTGCTCGCTTTGCTGGCCCGAAGTCACACCTTTTTGTACCGGCAGACGCAGCAAGACATCGTTGGCCGTGCCAAAGTTTTGTACCTGCACATCGCTGTAGCCCAATCCCGAGACCACGTCGCGCACCTTGTTCACATCGGCGGGCTGGCTGTAGCTGACTTCCATCAACGTGCCGCCAGTAAATTCGACCGACAGGTGCAGGCCACGGGTGAACAGGAAGAACACCGCCGCCAGGAACGTCACGAAGGAGATCACGTTGAAGATCAACGCGTGCTTCATGAACGGGATGTCTTTTTTGATCTTGAAGAATTCCATCTCGCAGCCTCCGCTTATTCGCTCTTGTCCAAGGCCGTGCCACCAGCCGGACGCCAGACGGTACCAATCGAGACACTCTTGAGCTTTTTCTTGCCGCCATACCAGAGGTTGACCAGGCCACGCGAGAAGAACACGGCCGAGAACATGCTGGTCAGGATGCCCAGGCAGTGCACCACTGCAAAACCGCGCACCGGTCCCGAACCAAAGGCCAACAAGGCCACACCCGCAATCAGGGTGGTGATGTTGGAGTCAAAAATCGTGGCCCAAGCGCGGTCGTAACCCGAATGGATAGCCGCCTGCGGACTCACGCCACTGCGCAGCTCTTCGCGCACGCGCTCGTTGATCAGCACGTTGGAGTCAATGGCCATACCCAGCGCCAGCGCCATGGCGGCCATACCCGGCAGCGTCAACGTCGCCTGCAGCATGGACAGCACCGCCACCAACAGCAGCAAGTTGACCGCCAAAGCCAAACTGGAGAACACACCGAACATCATGTAGTACACACACATGAAGGCAACGATCACCAGGAAACCCCAGGTCACGCTATTGAAGCCCTTGGCAATGTTCTCGGCGCCCAAGCTCGGACCGATGGTGCGCTCTTCGATGATCTCCATCGGCGCAGCCAACGAACCGGCGCGCAGCAGCAACGCGGTGTCGTTGGCTTCCACTGTGGTCATACGACCGGAAATCTGCACACGGCCACCGCCAATTTCAGAGCGGATCACAGGCGCCGTGACCACTTCGCCCTTGCCCTTTTCGAACAGGATGATGGCCATGCGCTTGCCCACGTTCTCGCGCGTCACATCGCGGAAGATGCGGGCGCCTTTGGCGTCCAGCGTCAGGTTGACCACGGGCTCCTGCGTCTGGCTGTCAAAGCCAGGCTGTGCATCGGTCAGGTTGTCGCCGGTCAGCACCACTTGTTTCTTGACGATCAGCGGCTGCGCGTTGCGCTCCAGATAGCGCTCGGAACCAAACGGCACCAGGCCCGAGCCTTGCTCGGCGGCACGCGCCTCGGAGCTCTCGTCCACCATGCGCACTTCCAGCGTGGCGGTACGGCCCAGAATATCCTTGGCCTTGGCTGTGTCCTGCACGCCAGGCAACTGCACCACGATGCGGTCCAGGCCCTGTTGCTGAATCACCGGTTCAGCCACACCCAGTTCGTTGATCCGGTTGTGCAGCGTGGTGATGTTTTGCTTGAGTGCCTGTTCCTGAATCTTGCGGGCAGCCTCAGGCTTGATGGTCGCCACCAAACGGGTTTCGGCGCCTTGCCCCAACACAGCAGCTTGCAATTCAGGGAAGCGGTCCACCAACAGGTTTTGCGCGGCTTCAAGCTGCTGCGCATCGCGCAGGCGGATCTCGATGGACTGGCCATCGCGGTTGATACCGCCATGACGAATGTCTTTTTCGCGCAGCGTGGTGCGCAAGTCACCTGCCAACGACTCGGCACGCTTGGTCAGCGCCGCCTGCATGTCCACCTGCAGCATGAAGTGCACACCACCGCGCAAGTCCAGACCCAAGTACATGGGCGACGCATGGAGGGCAGACAACCAGGCAGGTGAGCGCGAGACCAGGTTCAACGCCACGATGTAGGGAGGGTCGGTGGGATCGGGCACCAGGACTTTTTGAATGGCGTCCTTGGCTTTGAGCTGCTCATCCGTATTGGCAAAGCGAGCACGAATCGAAGTGCCTTCCAGCGACATGTGTTGCGGCGTCAGGCCTGCAGCTTGCAAGGCTGACTCCACCTTGCTCAGCGTGGACGTGTCCACCTTGAGCGTAGCCTTGGCCGTGGACACCTGCACCGCAGGCGCCTCTCCAAAAAAATTGGGCAGCGTGTAAATAGCCCCCAAGAGCAACGCGATCACGATGATCGCGTACTTCCATACCGGGTAACGGTTCATAGCAAGATCGCGTGCAAAAGGGAAAAGAGGCTATTGAAAATTACTTGATGGTGCCTTTGGGCAGCACTTGCACCACAGCAGAACGCTGCAGCTGAACTTCCACGCCAGCAGCCAGCTCCACGCCAATGTAGGCTTCGCCCAGCTTGCTGACCTTGCCCAGCATGCCGCCAGCGGTAACGACCTCATCGCCCTTGGCCAGCGCTTCGATCATGGCCTTGTGCTCTTTTTGCTTTTTCATTTGTGGGCGGATCATGACGAAATACAGCACCACAAACATCAGCACCAGGGGCAGCAAGCTCATGAGCGTGCCTTGGGTGCTGCCAGCGGCAGAAGCGGTCTGAGCGTAAGCGGAAGAAATGAACATGGGGTTCTCCTGAAAACCAGAGGTATCGTTTTATGCAGCGCAACGCGCCAAGCGCGGCACTGCAGACCAACGTGCGATTGTATGCGGCGCTAAGATCGGCCCCATCAATTCCCTCGTGGAGCACGCCTTTGGGCTTTCCCTTACTTGCCATTTCAGCCCTCATGGGCTCGCTCGTGTCCCTGTCTTTAGGCACCTCATTTGCCAAAAGTCTGTTCCCCATGGTGGGCGCGGCCGGCACCACCACGTTCCGTTTGGTGTTTGCCACTGCCATCCTCATGCTCTTGTGGCGCCCCTGGCGCCGCAGCTGGCAGCGCAGCGACTGGCCAGCCCTGGCCGCCTACGGCCTGACGCTGGGCACCATGAACCTGTTGTTCTACAACGCGATCAAGACCATTCCCTTCGGTCTTGCGATTGCCATCGAGTTTTCCGGCCCCCTGGCCGTGGCCATCTGGAATTCACGCCGCTGGCTCGATGGACTATGGGTGCTACTGGCCATCTCGGGGCTGGCCCTGTTGTTGCCCCTGCCCGGGCTGGACAGCAGCGCACTGGATCTGGTGGGGGTTGGGTTTGCCTTGGCCGCTGGCGGCTGCTGGGCGCTGTACATCGTGTTTGGCCAACGGGTGTCAAAACGCTTCGGCGCCATGGCCACCCCCATGGGTATGCTCTTTGCCTCCCTGGCTGTGCTGCCTTTTGGCGTCGCCCAAGCGGGTAGCGCCTTGCTCGACACCAGCTTGCTGGCCGCCGGGCTGGCCGTGGCCATCTTGTCCAGTGCCATTCCCTACAGCCTGGAGATGTACGCCCTGCGCCACCTGCCCAAGCAAACCTTCAGCATCTTGCTGAGCCTGGAGCCCGCCACCGGCGCAGTCGCTGGCTGGCTCGTCTTGGGCGAGCAGCTCAGCGCGCTGCAACTGCTGGCCATGGCTTTGGTGATGGTGGCCTCCATGGGCAGCGCGTGGAGCAATGCCCGTGGCCCGGTAGCCACCGACGCCCCCTGAAGCACCACGCACCAAAGCAAAAGCGCCTGGACCTTTCGGTCACAGGCGCTTTTGAACTCTGCCAGATCAGGCCCCGCAAGGAGCCCTCTCAAACTCAGGCCTTGGCTTTGGCCTTGGACATGGCGGATTTGACAGCAGCTTCGGCCTGGCCGGAAGCAGCCTTCAGGCTGGCTTCGGCGTTGTCAGCAGCTTGCTTGGCCACTTTTTTCATGGTTTGGGCAGCGTTCTGGCTGGCTTCCATGGCGTTTTTGATCATGGCCACAGCGGCTTCGGAGCCGGCAGGCGCGTTTTTCAGGTTGTTTTCAACCAGAGCTTGCACAGCTTCCTGGCCTTCGGCCAGTTTGGCTTCCACGGCCTTGGCCATTTCGGCGCCCGTGCCGGAGACGATGTCATACACATGACGGCCGTAGGACACGGACTTTTCGAAAGCGGGCTGAACCAGAGCGGCTTGAGCGGCCAGCACTTCCTGGGGGTTCTTGGCAGACAGCAGGCCTTGGGCGTTGCTGAAAGATTCGCCCACAGCAGCTTTGCCAGCGGCCAGGTTCAGTTCAACCAGACGCTCGAAACCGGCAAAAGCGGTTTGGGTCAGACCAGCAGCGGCTTGCAGGTTGGCTTTGTTGGCAGCGGCGAATTGTTCGGCGTTGAAGTTCATGATGGGTTCCTTGAAGAAATTTGTTGCAATGCAGCAATTGTTCCAGCCCCACCCACCTATGGCAAGGGTTTTCCCCCACTTTAGAGTCAACTCTCCAAAAGCGGCCAATCCCATATAAGGCCTTGCGGCACCCGTACACCCCCCATTGACTACACTCGGGGCATGGAGTTTTTCAGCGTCTTTATTCTGGTGGTGCTGGCCATGCAGGCACTCAACCGCCGCGGCCAGCGCGAACGCACCGCATTGCTCGCCGAGCACCTGCGCCCCTACAACATTGAGCAAGGCATGGAGCAGCTTACCCACGCTTACTTGCGCGCTCTGGACGAAAAAGACCTCGAGCGTCAGCACCAGATCTGGCAACTGCAGTCCCCCACCGAAGCCCGCCTGGCAGAAGACTTTGTTTCTCTGGCTGCCTCGTTCGCACGACTGGCGCCACCGCTCGCACGCGCACCCAAGGTCGCCATCCCCTACTTGGAAAAGCTCGTCCCCCAGGCCAGCTTTGACATGCGCCGCGCCCTGGCCATCCACGCCGAAGGCATTGGCGCCGCTGTGCGCAACACCAGCCTGAGCGAGAAGGACCGCGCTTTTTTAATCATGGCCGAAATGCTGCTCATGCAACACACCTGCCACTGGTTCTGCCGTGGGCGCGCCGTGGCTTCCGCACGGATGTTGGCCCGCCACCAGACCTCCTACGACAAGGCGCTGAGCAGCGTCTCTGCCCGTACCCGCACGGACTACCTCAAACTCATCAACGGCCCTGCATTAGGCGCCTGACCTGAAGACACCCATGCCCATCCGCGACGCCCGCCCCGAAGACGCACAGGCCATTGCCGACATCTACAACGACGCCGTGGTCAACACCACAGCTATCTGGAACGACGTGACGGTGGACGCAGCCAACCGCGTGCAATGGATGCAAACCCGCCAGCAAGCAGGCTACCCCGTACTCGTCATGCAAGACACGCAAGGGAAAGTGCAAGGCTACGCCAGCTTTGGCGACTGGCGCGCCTTTGACGGCTACCGCCACACCATTGAGCACTCGGTGTACGTGCACCCCAACACCCGCGGCCAAGGCCTGGGCCTGCAGCTGATGCAAGCGTTGATCGAACGCGCACGGGGCCTGAACAAACACATCATGGTTGCCGCCATTGAGTCGGGCAACACCGGCTCCATCGCGCTGCACCACAAACTGGGCTTTGAGGTCACCGGGCAAATGCCCGAGGTAGGCACCAAATTTGGCCGCTGGCTGGACTTGACCTTCATGCAGCTCAAGCTCGACACACGCGCCAGCCCCGCTTAAGAAAGTATTCATCTGCACGGGTGAGAATGTGTGCAACTTTTAGCGTACAGCACACATGAAATACCTCTACCCCTTGATCAGCGCAGCCGCCCTGAGCGGCTGCATGCAAGACGCCTCCTGGGAAAACAGCCTCGTCTGCGCCGGCCCGGAAAGCAGCAGCACCATGGACCGCAAAACCATGCAACCCACCGCGCCCAGCCTGACACACCGCATGCCCGTTGAAGTGCGCTTTCGCCATGGCGAGGTATTTGTGCGCTCGCTCACAGCGCCCACCACCCCAGACAGCGAAGGCATGCTGCACTTTCAAAGCCAATACCCTGGCGGCTGGATGGCTGGCCAATACGATGCATCTCGCCAAAGTTTGAACCTGATCATCGAGCGACACTTACAAGTCGACGGCCAAGCGCAGGCCGTGCGTACCGTAGGCACTTACGAATGCATTCCCTCTACAGGCCCCCTGATCAAGGGTCTGGCCCCCGGATCGGTCTAAATTTCGGTCTACGCCGATCCAGCGTCAGCCTCCCGTCAAAAGAATAAGTACATTCCAATGTGCTTATTTATCAACGAGGAGCATTCATGAAAAAAGCAATCACTCTGGCTCTGGGCCTGCTGGTCAGCGGTTTTGCATTAGCGCAAGCCGCCACCATTGCGGTTGGCACACCACTGAGCATTTTTGAAGGCCAAAAACAAGTGACGGTGCAAACCGCCAAAGGCCCCATCACCATCAGCCGCACCATGACCCCCTGCGGCAAAAACGGCGGCACCCTGCAACCGCTGATCCCCGTGCCCGGCGTACATCCCACCACCGAAACCGAAGTCATTGCTGCCCTGGGCGACCGCGACGCGCTGGTGGTGGACATGCGCGACACCAACGACCGCGTCAAAGGCACCATCCCCGGCTCCATCGGTATCCCCTACACCGAAGTGGCCGCCCGCATGAACGAACTGGGCTGCACCAAGAACGC
>CAZPTM010000076.1:0-7531 GCA_964589665.1 uncultured Limnohabitans sp.
CTGCGCATTGACCACCCGGATGTGCTGGAGTTCATCACCGCCAAGCGCACCCCTGGCCGCTGGAACAACTTCAACGTCTCGGTCGGCGTGACCGATGCCTTCATGGAAGCCGTGCAGCAGGGTGCAGACTGGCAGCTGGTCCACCCCGCGCAACCGGTGGCAGACCAAGTGGAGCAGGGCGCGCAGCAACGCGCCGATGGTCAGTGGGTGTACCGCACGCTGCCTGCGCGTGAATTGTGGGACACGATCATGAAATCGGCCTACGACTTTGCCGAGCCCGGTATCTTGTTTCTGGACCGCATCCGCACCGACAACAACCTGCGTGCGGTGGAAACCATCAGCGCGACCAATCCTTGCGGTGAGCAGCCCTTGCCTCCGTACGGCTGCTGTGACCTGGGTCCCATCATCCTGACCAAGTTTGTGCGCAATGCCTTTAACCATGGTGGTGGGGCCACATTCGACTTTGAGGCTTTTGCGAAAAGCGTAGCGCTGCAGGTGCGTGCCTTGGACAATGTGCTGGAGCTGACGCACTGGCCGCTGCCGCAGCAAGAGCGCGAGGCCCAAGCCAAGCGCCGCATTGGGGTTGGCTTTACCGGGTTGGGCGACACCCTGGTCATGCTGGGCTTACCCTACAACACCGATGCCGGACGCGAGATGGCACGCCGCATTGCCGAATGCATGCGCGATGCGGCTTATGTTTCGTCTGTGGCGCTGGCGCAGGAAAAGGGCGCTTTCCCATTGTTCGATGCAGCCACTTATTTGGCCGAAGGCACGTTTGCCAGCCGCTTGCCAGAAACCATCAAGGCGCAGATCAAGAAGCACGGCATTCGCAACAGCCATCTGCTGTCCATTGCGCCCACGGGTACCGTGAGTCTGGCATTTGCAGACAATGCCTCCAACGGCATTGAGCCAGCGTTCTCCTGGACATACACCCGCAAAAAGCGCGAAGCCGATGGCACGCGTAGCGAGTACGAAGTGCAGGACCACGCTTACCGCTTGTACAAGGCCCTGGGCGGCGATGTAAACCAACTGCCGCCCGCTTTTGTGAACGCACTCGAGATGAGCGCGCAAGACCACATTGGCATGATGGAGGCGGTACAGCCTTACATCGACACGTCGATTTCCAAAACCGTCAATGTGGCCGAAGACTACCCCTACGAAGACTTCAAGAACCTGTACCTGAAAGCCTGGAGTGCACGCCTCAAGGGCATGGCCACTTACCGTCCCAACAGCATTTTGGGGGCAGTGCTCGAAGTCAAACCTGCAGAGTCAAGCAAACCAGTTGAACCAGCTGCTTGCGCCACCACGGCAGTGGTGGACCCGATGCGCACCGTCATTGAAAACCGCCCCTTGGGGGGGCTTGATGCCGTGGCCGAAAAAATTGAATACTGGACCCACGATGGACACAAATCGCTGTACCTGATCGTGTCCTTTTTGCCAGTGCCGCGTGGCGATGGCAAAGGTACAGTGGATCGCGCCATCGAATTTTTCATGCCGGTGGGCCAGAGTGGCGAATCGCAGCAATGGATCACTTCCAGCATGCGCATGCTGTCTTTGGCGGCGCGTGGCGGTTTTCTTGAGCGCGCCTTGTCTGATATGCGCAAGGTGGCTTGGGACCGCGGCCCAGTGCGCTACGGCTACAAGGTGCGTGAAGACGGTACACAGGTGCCGTTGTGGCATGACTCCGAGGTGGCAGCCATTGCCTGGGCCGTGCAAAATATTCTGGAGCTGCGCGCCAAGCGCCAAGGGTCAGCCAACCAGATGGCCTTACCTTTGCCTGAGGTGGATGAGCCTGCGCCCACGGTTCACACGACAGCAAGCACTGGTGCGATGGCGGGCAAGAAATGCCCCGATTGCGGTGCCCATGCCGTCATCAAGAAAGACGGCTGTGAATACTGCACACAGTGTGGTTTTGTAGGGGCTTGTGGTTAAAGACAAAATCACTCTGCTACCATTGAGCGCATGAAGCTGTTTCGCGTCTTGCTGATGTGCCTTGTGGCTTTTGCACTGCCTGTGCAAGGGTTTGCTGCGGCAAGCAAGGCGCTGTGCCAACACGGCATGCCAATGCCGTCTGCCGTGGTCATCATGCAGGAACAACATCAACACCACGAAGTCATGGTGATGGCGCAAGACGATTGCCACCATGGCATGCACACCAGCAAGGATGTTGGCGTCAAGCATCAGGATCACAAGTGCAGCAGTTGCGCTCAGTGTGGCCTGGGCGCCAGCATGGTGGGCGCAACGCCCGAACGTTTTGTGGCGCCGTTGGGCATGCCTGTGCAGGTGGAGGGCATGCGCGTGCTGCAAAGTGAAGTCACGCTCGATAGCCTGGAGCGCCCCCCGCAATCTTTCTGCAGTTGAATCTGGGCGCGCGACTTTTCTGTCGCGCTCCGCTTAGCTCCGTTTCGGCCATGGGCCCCGGAGTTGTTCAATCAGGACGCAGAGGGATGTATGCATCATCATAATTCGCGCTGGACGCTCAGCGCCATAGCACTGGCTGTACTGTCGGGCTGCGCCAGTTATGACCTTGAACAGGGTCTGAAACAGGTCAATCAACAAACACGTACTTTTGCGGGTGCTGATGTGTCCCTTGCCCGCAGTGATCAAGTACGGGCAGAGCATCGACATGTGGCCCAGGAGCTGCTCAAGCAGCCTTTGACACAGGCGGGGGCCGTCCGCCTGATGTTGGCCAATAGCCCATCGTTTCAGGCCTTGGTAGCTCGTCAATGGGCCATGGCCGCAGATTCGGCGCAGTCAGGTCGCATTTCAAACCCAGTGTTCGCACTGGAGAGGGTAGTGACCGGGGCAGAGACTGAGCTGACACGGATATTGAGTTTTGGCCTGCTCGATGTATTGACGTTGCCTGCACGGGCCTCTGTCGCCGAGCAGCGCGCAAAACAGGCGCAATTGCAGTTGGCTGCAGGTGTCGTCGATCAGGTCACGCAAGTGCGCCAGTCCTGGGTTGATGCTGTAGGGGCCCAGCAGTCGCTGACCTATGCCAAGCAAATTCATGAGGTTGCACAGGCAGGTGCCGAGTTGGCCAAGCGCATGGAGGCTGCGGGCAATTTCAATCGCTTGACACGCTCGCGCCATCAGGCTCTTCAGGTCGAGGCACGCATGGCGCTCGTGCTTGCACAGCAACAAGCGCTGGCAAGCCGTGAGGCGCTGGTGCGTTTACTGGGTCTGGATGAATCGCAGGCCCAACAGTTGCAGTTGCCTGATCATTTGCCCGATGTGCCTGCGCTCCCCCTGTCAACCGAACAGGTAGCGAAGGCATTGAGTCAGGAGCGACTGGATGTGCAGATGGCGCAGGCGCAGTGGCGCGCAGCGGCCAAAGCGCAAGGATTGAAGCAGGTGACCAGCTTGACAGATGTGGAGTTGACCTACAGGCGTGGATCGGTGAACGATGGCGCTGGCAGCGTTACGCACCCGCGTGGTTATGAACTGGGTGTGCGCTTACCTTTGTTTGACAGTGGCCATTTGTTGCGAGAAGGGATGAACGCACGCACCTTGCAAGCCACTGCTGAGTTAGAAACCACATTGCGCGCAGCCAGCTCACATGTACGTGAAAGTTACGGTGCTTACCGTGCAGCGTACGACATCACCCGTCATTTCATGGACGAGGTGCTGCCCTTGCAGCAAACCATGGCCGATGAAAACCTGCTGCGCTACAACGGCATGATCATTGGCGTCTTCGAGCTCATGGACAGCGCACGACTGCAAATGAATGCGGTCAAAAGCGCGATTGAGGCCCAACAACAGTTCTGGCGTGCAGACGCTGCTTTGCAAGCCACATTGATGGGGCGACCCACAGGTGCAGTGTTGAGCAGTGCCGTCAGTACCTCGCGTTCAGATTCTGCTGCAGGCCATTGAAGGAGATACACATGTCTTCAAGAAGAGATTTTTTCAAGTGGGCAGGTATCGCCGGTGGCGCAGTCAGCGCCCTGACTGTAGGCAAACACAGTCTGGCAGGTTTGCCTGAAGTTGTCTTGCAAAGCAGCGCAGATACCATGCCCCCCTTGGCGCCCAAGACGGGGCGCCCCTATAACCCCGTTGTCACGCTCAATGGATGGACCCTACCCTGGCGAATGAATCAGGGCGTCAAGGAGTTCCACCTTGTAGCCGAACCTGTGGTGCGTGAAATGGCGCCGGGTTTTACAGCAAAACTTTGGGGCTACAACGGCCAGTCTCCCGGGCCCACCATTGAAGTGGTGGAAGGAGATCGGGTGCGCATTTTCGTGACCAATAAATTGCCTGAGGTAACCAGCGTGCATTGGCACGGACAACGTCTGCCCAATGGTATGGATGGTGTGACCGGCTTGACCCAGCCCGGCATTGCACCTGGCAAGACTTTTGTGTACGAGTTCGAGGCTAAACGTCCGGGCACCTTTATGTACCACCCGCATGCGGATGAGATGACGCAGATGGCCATGGGTTTGATGGGCATGTGGATCACCCACCCCAGAAAAAAGCACCCATTGATCTCGGATGTGGAGCGCGACTTTTGCATCATGCTCAATGCCTACGATATTGAGCCCGGTAGCAGCACACCCAAAATCATGACCATGCTGGATTTCAACCTTTGGAGTTGGAACAGCAGGATTTTCCCTGGTATCGATCCGTTGGTGGTGCGCAAAATGGACAGGGTGCGTATTCGTGTGGGTAACTTGACGATGACCAATCACCCTATGCACTTGCACGGGCATGAGTTCACGGTGACGGGTACTGATGGAGGGCCCCTGCCAATGAGCGCACGCTGGCCAGAGGTCACCACAGATGTGGCCGTAGGTCAGATGCGGCAGTTTGAATTTGTCGCCAATGAAGAGGGCGACTGGGCGTTTCATTGCCACAAGAGCCACCACACCATGAACGCAATGGGGCATAGTGTGCCCACCATGATTGGGGTCGACCATGGCGACATTGGCAAGAAGATCAGTCGGTTAATTCCGGACTACATGGTCATGGGTGATCGCGGCATGCACGACATGACCGAGATGGAAATGCCATTGCCCGATAACACTGCCCCCATGATGGCTGGGGAGGGACCGTTTGGCTCTGTGGGCATGGGAGGGATGTTCAGTGTGCTCAAGGTGCGCAAGAACCAAGCGCACGGGGACTACAAGGATCCAGGGTGGTTCAAGCACCCGCCAGGAACGCGTGCTTACGAGTGGACCGGTGTCTTGGGTGCGGCACCTCGCTCACATGAGGCTGGGCACGGCAGTATGCCCATGAGCCGCTCCATGCCTGAAGGCGTGGAGGTGCAAGTACGCAGACCGATGAAGCACGAGCATTGAGGGGTACATCATGAATATAAATTTCAATAGCCATTTAAGCGTTTTTTTGACGCTGTTTTTTTCGATGCCAGTTTGGGCGCACGGTGATGCAATGCATGCTGGTGCAGCCAAAGGCCTCATCATGGAGCAAAAGCCTTGGGGTGTTGCCGCTGAGTCAACATCTGTCAAACGAACGATTGTCATCACTATGGATGACCAAATGCGCTTTACGCCCAATGCAATTGAAGTGAAAGAAGGAGAGCGTGTTCGTTTGCGTATTCACAATGCTGGCCGGGTGCAGCATGAGCTGGTGTTGGGGACCCATGACGAGTTGATGGCGCACGCGCAAATGATGAAGCGCTTTCCGGGCATGGAGCATGAAGAACCCTATATGGCGCACGTTGCGCCGGGACGCAGTGTCGATATGCACTGGACTTTCAATCGCGCAGGGAAATTCGAATTTGCCTGCTTGTTACCGGGCCATTACGAGGCAGGAATGCGAGGTGCTATTGAGGTCGCTACAAAGGAGAAACGCAAATGAATTCAAGCAGAAGAAATTGGCTATCAGCAATGTTCGTTAGCTTGTTGGTGCCGTTGAGCTACGCGCAAGAAAGACCTGTGGTCGAGGTTTGGAAAGACCCTAACTGCGGTTGCTGTAAAGACTGGATCGCACATATGGAGCAGTCGGGTTTCAAGGCAGTGGTGCACGATAAGGGAAATAATGCGGCTCGTGCGCGTTTGGGTTTACCCACGAAGTACGCGTCTTGCCATACAGCCTTGGTGCAAGGCTATGTGATCGAGGGGCATGTCCCTGCCACAGACATCAAGAAGCTGCTTGCAGACAAACCAAGCGCTTTGGGCCTTGCGGTGCCGGGCATGCCTGTTGGAGCGCCGGGCATGGATGGTCCTGAATACGGTGGGCGCCAAGACCGTTATGACGTGTTGCTGGTGGCCAAGGATGGCAGCAGCAAAGTGATGCAATCATATGGAAAAGGAAGCAAGCAATGACAAACGCAAAACGATGGTTGGCAGTTTGGGCTGTGACAGTTTTGGTGGGTTCACCCTCCTTGGCTTTGGCGCAAGCTCCAGCGGGTCATGAACACCATGGCGCTGGCATGAACATGCCGATGGCTGGCAGCGAGGCCTTGACACGCGGCGAGATCCGTAAATGGGATGCTGCTCAAAACAAGGTGACGCTGCGTCACGAAGAAATCAAAAACCTGATGATGGCACCCATGACCATGGTGTTCAGGGTGCAAAACCCAGCACAAATGAAAGACCTGCAGGTGGGAGACAAGGTAGTGTTTGAGGCGGTTGAGCAAAACGGACGGCTGATGGTCAAGTCCATTCGTAAGCCCTGATGGCTTGCTTCTGGTCTTGAGGGGGTTGGGGCTAAAATAGTGCTCAAAATCAAAACCATGCCCTCATGACTGAAAACGCCTTGCCCCAACACATTGCCATCATCATGGATGGCAACCGCCGTTGGGCCAAGAACCGGTTCATGCCTGCTGCTTTGGGTCATGCGGCGGGAGCCAAGCGGGTGCGGGATATTGTCAAAACCTGCGCCGAAATGGGCATTCCCTATTTAAGCCTGTTTGCCTTCAGCACTGAAAACTGGAAGCGCCCGCAAGAAGAAGTCAGCAGCCTGATGAGCCTGTTCATGACCTACTTGCAAAAAGAGGTGGATAGCATGAACGACAACGGTGTGCGCCTGCGTGTGGCGGGTGACCGTTCCCGCTTCGCGCCCGCTTTGCAGGAGTTGATCGCCCAAGCTGAGGCCAAGACCGCCAGCAACACTGCCATCACGCTCATCGTTTGTGCCAACTATGGTGGCCGTTGGGACATGCTGCAAGCTGCCAATGCCTGGCAGAAGGCCCACCCGGGACAAGACCTGTCCAGCATGACCGAAGACGAATTGACAAAGCACCTGAGTACGGGCGATGCCCCGGAGGTCGATTTGCTCATTCGTACGGGCGGCGAATCGCGCGTGAGCAACTTCATGCTCTGGCAGGCTGCCTATGCAGAACTGTACTTTGCCAACGATTTGTGGCCCGACTTTACGGCCGATCGTTTCAAGGATGCTGTGGATTGGTTTGTTCACCGCGATCGTCGTTTTGGATCTTCAGCTCCCTTGTGAGAAAAGCCCAAAAAGCTGTGCTACAATTGATGTCTTCAGCGGCTGTAGCTCAGTTGGATAGAGTACTTGGCTACGAACCAAGGGGTCGTGGGTTCGAATCCTGCCAGCCGCACCATTATTA
>CAZPTM010000077.1:0-7412 GCA_964589665.1 uncultured Limnohabitans sp.
TGAGCACCAGCAGGCCGGTGGAGTCGATGTCCAGACGCCCTGCTGGCGCCAGGCCACGCAGCTGGCCGGGGTTGAAGCGGGTGCGGGACAGGTCGCCTTGCCAGTGGTTGCGCGCCTGGATCAAAGTCACGGCGGGCTGGTGGCCGTCTTCGGCCTGGCCGCTCACATAGCCCATGGGCTTGTGCAGCAAGATGGTGACTTGCTGTTGCTGTTTTTGCTCGGCGGCTTTGTCGACCGTGATGCGGTCGGACAACGTGACTTGCTGGCCCATTTCGGCCACCTTGCCGTTGACCTGGACCCAGCCTTGTTCGATCCAGGCATCTGCCTCGCGGCGCGAGCACAGGCGCAGTTCGGCCATGCGTTTGTTCAGGCGCATGGTGTCGGTCGGCGCGGCGGCCGTGGTGCCTTTGCCCTCGGGGCGTGGGGCGCGGCGAAATGTAGGCGTGGTGCTCATAGATAAAGAGGTTAGCGGAACATGCTGCGGCGCAGCTCTTCCAGGTTGAGGATGCGCAGGCCGCCGTATTCGATGCGAATGAGCTGTTGCGCTTCCAGGGTGCGCAGGGCTTCGTTCACGCGCTGGCGGGACAGGCCGACCAGATAGGCCAGTTCTTGCTGGGTGATACGCAGGATCTCGCCCACACCGCTGTAGAGCACGGGGTTGAACAGCTGTGCCAGGCTGCGGGCGACCTTGATTTCGGGGTTGCTCATGCGGTCGATTTCCCGGGCAGCAATGAACTGGCCCAGGCGCTCGTTGAGCTGGTTCATCACAAAGCGGTTAAAGCCCAGGGAGTGGTCGAGCAACCAATGAAATGTCTCCACGGGCAAGCCGGCCACCACGCTTTTGCGCAGGGCCTGGATGTTGTAGCGGTAGTTCTCGCGTTTGATGACTGTTCCCTCGCCAAACCAACCGCCTGGGGGCACGCCGGTAAAGGTCATGGTCTGGCCGTCGGCGCTGTCGTTGCTCATTTTGAGCAGGCCGGACACCACGCCAAACCAGTAGTTGACGGGACGGCCCACGCGGCACACATAGTCGCCCACGGCGGCATCGCCCACGCGCAGTTCGGCCATGGCGCGTTCGCGCTCAAGCGGGCTGAGCAAATGAAGCCAGGGAATGCCCAGTAATTCCTCTTGAGAGGGCAGGCGACGGCGCTGATACAAAGAATCCATCCAGAACCTAGGGAAAGTCCGAACAGTTGAGACCCCTAGATTGTCGTCGAAATGACAACTTGACGTCAAAGCTGGGCGTAGCATGGACTCAACATCAAAAAACGCCTCAATTGCGTGACTCAGGAGACTGATGCTGTGAATGCAACCACGTTCCCCCGCCTGCTGTTGGCCCATGCGGCCCAGCGTCCAGACGCGCCAGCGCTGCGCGAAAAGGAATACGGCATCTGGCAAACCATCAGCTGGAAACAGCTGGCACAAATGGTGGCCCACACCGCCTGCGGCTTGCACCAAGCTGGCTTGCACCGCGGCGAGCACTTGATTGTTGTGGGGGCAAACCGTCCGCGCTTGTACGCCACCATGCTGGCCGCGCAGTCGTTGGGTGCGATTCCCATTGCGCTGTACCAGGACGCTGTGGCTGCTGAATGCGTGTTTCCGATCAACAACGCTGAAGTGCGCTTTGCGGTGGTTGAAGACCAGGAGCAGGTGGACAAGATGCTCGAAATCCGCGAGCAATGCCCTCAGCTGCAACACATCTTCTATGACGATCCGCGCGGTCTGCGCAACTACACCGAAGACGGTTTGGGTTCGTTTGACGAGTTGCTCGCTGCTGGCGAAGTCTTTGCGCAGCAACACCCCCAGTTTTTCCATACCGAGGCCGAGAAGGCTGTGCCCGCAGACGTGGCCGCCATGTTCTTTACGTCAGGCACGACGGGCAACCCCAAAGGGGTGGTGCACACGCACAGCTCCTTGATCGACCGCGCCGATGCGGGCGCCGAGTTTGACCGCCTGACCGACAAGGAAGACGTGCTGGCCTACCTGCCGCCGGCCTGGATTGGTCAAAACATTTTCAGCTACGCGCAGTGGCTGGTGTGTGGCTATGTGGTCAACTGCCCCGAGTCCAGCGCCACGGTCAACATCGACCTCAAGGAAGTCGGTCCGACCTACTACTTTGCACCGCCCCGCGTGTTCGAAGGCATGCTGACCAGCGTCATGATCCGCATGGAAGACGCGGGCGCCCTCAAGCGCAAGATGTTCCACCATTTCATGAAGGTGGCGCGTAAGGTTGGTCCCAAGCTGATGGATGGCGAGCAGGTTGGCTTGCTCGATCGCTTGCACTACCAATTGGGCAACCTGATGGTGTACGGACCGCTGCGCAACAATTTGGGCATGAGCCGTGTGCGCGTCGCTTACACCGCAGGTGAAGCCATTGGTCCGGACCTGTTCACTTTCTACCGCTCCATTGGCATCAACCTCAAGCAGTTGTACGGCTCCACCGAGACGGCGGTGTTTGTGTGCCTGCAGCCCGACAACCAGGCCTATGCTGACACCGTGGGTGTGCCTTGCAAAGGTGTGGAGATTAAGCTGGCCGATAACGGCGAGATTCTGGTCAAGTCCCCCGGCTTGCTCAAGGAGTACTACAAGAACCCCAAGGCCACCGAAGAAGTGCTCACCGCAGATGGCTGGTACCACACCAGCGATGCGGGCTTCATTGACAACCAGGGCCACCTCAAGATCATCGACCGCGTCAAGGACGTGGGTCGCATTTCCGGCGGTGCACACGATGGCGCCATGTTCGCTCCCAAGTATGTCGAGAACAAACTCAAGTTCTTCCCGCACATCAAGGAAGTGGTGGCTTACGGCGACGGCCGCGAAAAAGTTTGCGTGATGATCAACATCGATTTTGACGCCGTGGGCAACTGGGCCGAGCGCCGCAACCTGCCCTACGCCGGCTATACCGACTTGGCTGGTAAAGCCGAGGTGTATGAGCTCATCAAGGAGTGTGTGGAAAAGGTGAACGCCGACTTGGCCGAAGACAGCATGCTTGCGGGCAGCCAGGTCAGCCGTTTCCTGGTGCTGCACAAGGAGCTGGACGCCGACGATGGCGAGCTGACCCGTACCAACAAGGTACGCCGCGGCTTCATTGCCGAGAAATACCAGCCGCTCATCGACGGTCTGTACGGCGGCAAGAGCGAGCAGTTCATTGAAACCGTGGTCAAGTTTGAAGACGGCCGCAGCGGCAGCGTGAGCGCCACCCTCAAGATTTCCGACGCGAAAACGTTCACCCCTGTGAAGGCAGCAGCATGAGCAGCAAAGTCATTGGCGATGTCGTTCTCGACATCAAGAACATCAGCTTGCGATTCGGTGGCGTCAAGGCGCTGACCGACATTTCGTTCAACGTCAAAGAGCACGAAATTCGCTCCATCATCGGCCCCAACGGTGCTGGCAAGAGCTCCATGCTCAACTGCATCAACGGCGTGTACACGCCTACCGAGGGTTCGATCACTTTCCGTGGCCAGACCTTTGACCACATGAACAGCCGCCAGGTGGCCGAGATGGGCATTGCCCGCACCTTCCAGAACCTGGCGCTCTTCAAGGGCATGAGCGTGATCGACAACATCATGACCGGTCGCAACCTCAAGATCAAAAGCAACCTGCTGATGCAGGCGCTGCGTTGGGGTCCTGCCGAACGCGAAGAAATCGAACACCGCGAAAAGGTCGAGCACATCATCGACTTTCTCGAAATCCAGGCTTTCCGTAAAACGCCTGTGGGCCAGCTGCCCTACGGTTTGCAAAAGCGTGTGGACTTGGGCCGTGCCCTGGCGATGGAGCCGCAGGTGTTGCTGCTCGACGAACCGATGGCCGGCATGAACCTGGAAGAAAAGCAGGACATGAGTCGCTTCATTCTGGATGTGAACGACGAGTTCGGCACCACCATCGTGCTGATCGAGCACGACATGGGCGTGGTGATGGATATTTCCGACCGCGTGGTGGTGCTGGACTACGGCAAGAAGATTGGCGATGGCACTCCCGACGAAGTGCGTAACAACGAAGACGTGATCAGTGCCTATCTGGGCACATCGCACTAAGCAAGGATAACGATCATGGGATTTTTTCTTGAAACCCTCATTGGCGGCCTGATGGCCGGCATGTTGTATTCGCTGGTCGCGCTGGGCTTTGTGCTGATTTTCAAGGCCTCGGGCGTGTTCAACTTTGCGCAAGGTGCGATGGTGTTGTTTGCGGCGCTGGCCATGGCCCGTTTTGCCGAGTGGATTCCAAAGTGGACAGGAGTTGACAGCTTGCTGTTTGCCAATTTGCTGGCCTTTGTGCTGGCCGGTGGCGTGATGTTCATTGTGGCCTGGGTGGTCGAGTTTCTGGTGCTGCGCCATCTGGTCAACCAGGAAGGCGCTACCTTGCTGATGGCCACGTTGGGCATTACCTATTTCCTCGACGGACTGGGGCAAACCATTTTTGGCAGCGACATCTATCCCATCGACATTGGCATGCCCAAAGAGCCCATGATGCTGCTGGACACCGTGTTTGAAGGTGGTCTGCTCATCAGCCAGGAAGACCTGGTTGCAGCGCTGATTGCTGCTGTTTTGGTGGCGGCCTTGTCGCTGTTTTTCCAGAAAACCACGACGGGTCGTGCCCTGCGTGCGGTGGCCGATGACCACCAGGCGGCACAGTCGATCGGTATTCCTCTGAACCGCATCTGGGTCATTGTCTGGTGTGTCGCTGGCGTGGTCGCTTTGGTGGCCGGCATGATCTGGGGCGCCAAGCTGGGCGTGCAGTTCTCGCTGTCTTCGTTGGCGTTGCGCGCCTTGCCTGTGGTGATTCTGGGCGGGCTGACTTCAGTGCCGGGCGCCATCATTGGCGGCCTGATCATTGGTGTGGGCGAGAAGCTCTCGGAAGTGTTCCTGGGCCCTTATGTGGGAGGCGGTATCGAGATCTGGTTTGCCTACATGCTGGCGCTGTGCTTCTTGCTGGTGCGTCCGCAAGGCTTGTTCGGCGAAAAAATCATTGACCGCGTGTAAGGGGTTAAAACATGTTCTACAGAGAAAACGGTCAATTCAAGACGTCCTATCAAAAGGACCAGCAAATCTTTCCGATCACGCAAGACCGTATCGGTGTCCTGCTGATCATTGCGTTTGCCTTCATCGGTGTGCCGCTGCTGGCTGACGAGTACATGTTCCGTGCCATTTTGATTCCGTTCGTGATCCTGGCCCTCGCGGCGCTGGGCGTGAACATTCTGGTGGGCTACTGCGGACAGATTTCCCTGGGCTCGGGTGCCTTCATGGCGGTGGGCGCTTATGCGGCCTACAACTTCTTTGTACGTATCGAAGGCTTCCCGCTGATTGGCTCCTTGCTGATGGGCGGTGTTTTTGCGACGCTGGTTGGTATTGTGTTTGGTATTCCTAGCTTGCGGGTCAAGGGGCTGTATTTGGCTGTGGCGACCTTGGCTGCGCAGTTCTTCTGCGACTGGGCTTTCTTGCGTATCAGCTGGTTTACCAACGACTCGGCCTCGGGTACGGCGTCTGTGGCTGGATTGCAAGTGTTTGGCATGCCGATCGATACGCCGTTGCAAAAATACCTGTTTTGCCTGGCTTTCCTGGTGGTGTTCGGTTTGTTGGCCAAAAACCTGGTTCGCAGCGCCATTGGCCGCGAATGGATGGCTATTCGCGACATGGACGTGGCTGCCTCGGTGATCGGTATTCGACCCATGTACGCCAAGCTCAGCGCTTTTGCCGTGAGTTCGTTTATTGTGGGTGTGGCCGGGGGCTTGTGGGCCTTTGTTCACCTGGGGTCCTGGGAGCCTGCCGCCTTCTCGGTTGACCGTTCGTTCCAGCTGCTGTTCATGGTGATTCTGGGTGGCATGGGTTCGGTCATGGGCAGCTTCTTTGGTGCAGCGTTCATTGTGGTGCTGCCCATCGTCATCAACCAGGTGTTGCCTGGACTGGGCGGTCTGGTGGGAATTGAAGTCAGCACGGCTGCGTTGACCCACGCTGAACAAATGATTTTTGGTGCACTGATTGTGTGGTTCCTGATTGTGGAGCCGCATGGTTTGGCCAAGTTGTGGTCGATCGGTAAACAAAAGCTGCGTCTGTGGCCTTTCCCGCACTGATCAACCGACAAAGCAAAAAGCCCGGGGGCAGCCCGAAGCTTTTTGCAGCAAGAACCCGGGCTGCCAGACAACTTACAGGAGACTGCAATATGAAAGTTCGTTCCTTGATCATGGCTGTGGCTGCAGCGACCGTCGGCTTGTCTGGCGTGGTGGCCAGCACCGCGGCGCAGGCCCAGGCGAAAGAGCAATTTTTCCCCGTGCTGCCCTACCGTACCGGTGCTTATGCGCCTAACGGTGTGCCATGGGCCAACGGTTATGCCGACTACCTCAAGCTGATCAATGCCCGCGATGGCGGTATCAATGGCGTCAAGATCACCTTTGAAGAGTGCGACACCGGCTACGCCACAGACCGTGGTGTGGAGTGCTACGAGCGTCTGAAGGGCAAAGCCAGTGGCGCCATCTTCCAGCCGCTGTCCACAGGCATCACGTTCGCTCTGACCGAAAAAGCGCCTGGCGACAAGAACTCGCTGATCACTGGCGGTTACGGCCGTTCTGAGTCCAGCGATGGCACTGTGTTCAAGTGGAACTTTCCTCTGATGGGGACCTACTGGTCTGGTGCTGACATCATCATGCAGCACATCACCAAGCTGGAAAACGGTAACCTCAAGGGCAAGAAAATTGCGCTGGTCTACCACGACAGCCCATACGGCAAAGAGCCTATCCCTCTGTTGCAAGAACGCGCCAAGATGCAGGGCTATGACCTGACCTTGCTGCCCGTTCCCCACCCTGGCGTGGAACAGAAAGCCACTTGGCTGCAGATCCGCCAAAAGCGCCCAGATTACGTGCTGCTGTGGGGCTGGGGTGTGATGAACTCCGCCGCCCTGAAGGAGGCCGTGGCTACAGGCTACCCCCGCAACAAGATGTACGGCGTGTGGTGGTCTGCTGCTGAGCCTGATGTCAAGGACGTGGGCGATGCCGCCAAGGGCTACAACGGCCTGGTGGTGACCGGTGAAGGCGGCAAAGTCATTGCCGACATCAAGAAACTGGTGCACGGCAAGAAACAAGGTACGGGTCCGATCGAAGAAGTTGGCCAAACCCTGTACAACCGCGGCATGGTCAGCGCAGCCTTGGCTGTGGAAGGTGTCCGTCGTGCGCAGGAGCGCTATGGCAAGGGCAAGGTCATGAATGGTGACCAGATCCGTTGGGGCCTGGAAAACCTGGATGTGAACGCTGCTCAACTCAAGAAGCTGGGTCTGGACACCGTGATGCGCCCCATCAGCACCACCTGTGTGGACCACGAAGGTTCCCGCTCTGCCCGCGTCCATACCTGGGACGGCAAGAAGTGGAACCTGACCACCGACTGGATCGAGGCTGATGAGTCCATCATCAAACCTCTGGTCAAGCA
>CAZPTM010000078.1:0-7304 GCA_964589665.1 uncultured Limnohabitans sp.
GCACGCCCCTTCCTTCCTCGCTTTCACCAACCCCACCACCAACAGCTACAAGCGTCTGGTGCCGGGCTTTGAGGCGCCGGTGAAACTGGCCTACTCCAGCCGCAACCGCTCGGCCTCCATCCGTATTCCCCACGTGGCGTCTGACAAGGCTCGCCGCATCGAGGCGCGCTTCCCCGACCCCATGGCCAACCCCTACCTGTGCTTCTCGGCACTGATGATGGCGGGTCTGGACGGCGTGGAAAACAAGATCCACCCCGGTGAAGCCGCCACCAAAGACCTCTACCACCTGCCCCCGGAAGAGGACAAGCTGGTGCCTACCGTTTGCTCCAGCCTGGACCAGGCCCTGGAAGCCCTCGACAAGGACCGTGCTTTCCTGACCAAGGGTGGTGTATTCACTGACTCGTGGATCGACGCCTATATCGACCTGAAGATGCAGGAAGTCACCCGCGGCCGCGTGGAAGTGTCTCCCGTCGAATACGACATGTACTTCTCCCTGTGATCGAACAGCGCGAAAGTGCTTGCCAAAAGGACGGCTTCGGCCGTCCTTTTTTTTCAGCTTTGGAGATGTGATGACTGAACGTTTCGCTGCTCTGGATTTGTTGGCGACGCCGATTGCTGTGGTGGGTGTGGATGGGCAAATCCGTTTTGTGAACGCTGCGTTCGAAGATGTGACGGGGCAGTCGCGCCGCATTTTGCATGGGCTGCGCCTGTCAGACCAATTCGCTGATGCCAAGCCATTGCTCAATGCACTCGAGGGGGCGCGAGCGCAAGAGTTTGCAGCGCTGCGCTATGAAGCCGTTTTGCGACGCCCACACCATCAAGATGTATTGCCGGTTCACGTGATCGTGGCGCCTTCGGATCTGGCGGATGAGGTGATTGTGGAATTGTTGCCCGTGGAGCAGCAAACAAGGCAGGAAAAAGAAGAGCGCTTGCTTGAACAGACACAAGCGAACAAGGAACTCATTCGAAACCTTGCACACGAAATCAAGAACCCATTGGGGGGGATTCGCGGCGCAGCACAGCTGCTTGAAATGGATCTGGAAAGTCGCGAACTCAAAGAGTACACCCGCGTCATCATCCATGAGGCAGATCGTCTGCAAACCTTGGTCGATCGACTGTTGGCGCCGCACCGAAAGCCACATGTGGTTTCGGATGTGAACATTCACGAAGTTTGTGAACGGGTGCGCTCGCTTATCCTTGCAGAGTTTCCACGCGGGCTCAAAGTTCGCCGTGATTACGATATTTCCATTCCCGAGTTTCGGGGGGATCGCGAGCAGTTGATCCAGGCGGTACTCAACATCGCGCACAACGCAGCACAAGCATTGCACGAGCGTATTGCTGAGGGCTCGGGCGAGATAGTTTTGCGCACCCGGATCCTGCGCCAGGTCACTTTTGGCAAACAGCGATACAGGTTGGCATTGGAATTGCATGTCATGGACAACGGCCCGGGCATTCCCGAGTCGATCAAGGACAGGATTTTCTTTCCACTGGTGTCTGGTCGGGATGGAGGTTCTGGTTTGGGGCTCACATTGGCGCAAACCTTTGTGCAGCAGCACCATGGCTTGATCGAGTGCGAGAGTGAGCCGGGCCGCACGGATTTCAAGATTCTGATTCCGTTGCCTTGAGAGACCTTGAATAGAAAGCATGCCCATGAAACCGATCTGGATCGTTGACGATGACCAATCCATCCGCTTTGTTCTGGAGAAGGCTTTGTTGCGCGAGGGCATGCCTACCCGCAGCTTCACCACGCCTCGTGAGGTTCTTAAGGCTTTGAGCGAGGCTGGTGAGCACGAGGGCCCGCAGATCCTGGTCAGCGACATCCGCATGCCAGGGGGCTCCGGGTTGGATTTGTTGGGCGAAATCAAGAAACGATTGCCCGGCCTGCCAGTCATCATCATGACTGCGTTTTCTGACCTGGACAGCGCGGTGTCGGCTTTCCAGGGCGGCGCATTTGAATACTTGCCAAAACCTTTTGATTTACCCAAGGCCATCGAACTGATTCGCCGAGCGGTGGACGAGAGTCTGCGAGAGGAGGTGGCAGAGGAAGCGCTGGACGACACGCCAGAGATGCTGGGCCAAGCTCCTGCCATGCAGGATGTTTTTCGCGCCATTGGGCGTCTCTCCCAAAGCCATGTGACCGTGTTGATCACAGGCGAGTCCGGTGCGGGCAAAGAGTTGGTGGCGCGTGCACTGCACAAGCACTCACCTCGGGCTAACGGCCCCTTTGTAGCCATCAACACGGCAGCCATCCCCAAGGATCTGCTGGAGAGCGAATTGTTTGGTCATGAGCGTGGTGCCTTTACCGGTGCGCAGGCATCGCGCCGGGGCCGCTTCGAGCAGGCCGATGGCGGTACGCTGTTTCTGGACGAAATTGGGGATATGCCGTTTGATCTCCAGACCCGCTTGCTACGTGTGCTCTCTGATGGGCACTTCTACCGCGTGGGTGGTCACAGTGCTGTCAAGTCCAATGTGCGTGTGATCGCAGCAACACACCAGAATCTGGAGCAACGCGTCAAGGAGGGGGGCTTTCGCGAAGACTTGTTCCACCGCCTGAACGTGATTCGCTTGCGCTTGCCAGCCCTGCGTGAGCGCCGTGAAGATGTGCCTATGCTCACGCGCCATTTCCTGCAACGCAGTGCGGCACAGCTGGGTGTTGAACCCAAGCGCATTTCTGAAGAAGCGATGCTTTTGTTGACTCAGTTCCAGTATCCAGGGAATGTTCGCCAGCTGGAAAACATTTGCCACTGGCTCACCGTCATGGCTCCCGCTCAAGTGATTGAGGTCAAGGACTTGCCGCCAGAGGTGATTCAAGCCGGCACCTTTGATTTGACCGCAACTGGAGAGGGTGTGTCCGTCTCGGCAGAGGCTGGCGTGTTACCTGCCAATGTGCCTGGTAGTGTCGGGTCAGTGGCTGTGCCTGCAGGAGTCCCGAATATGACTGGCTGGGAGGCCGGTTTGGAGAAAGAGGCGCTGAGCCTGTTGGGCGCAGATCGTCAGGATGTTTGGGATGAGCTCAGCAAGCGCTTTGAGTCACGTTTGATTCTGGCTGCCCTGACCAGCACCAGAGGACGACGTATCGAGGCTGCTCAAAAGCTGGGTATCGGCCGCAACACGATCACGCGCAAGATTCAGGAGCTGGGCCTGGACGACTGAGTCTCTTGGGCTGATAAAAATCTTGACAATTCAGGCCGGCCCCTCGAACACGATCTTCCAGGCACCATTTTCATGCACCCAATAGGTGCGCCAATGCGCTGAGTTGCCCCAGACAGGGTTGTTGTCATGACTGAAGGTCACGACAGCCAGATCATCCTGGTCTTTCCAAAGCAAAGCAGATGTGATGTGCAGGGCATCCACCGCTGGCGCACTGAGCGAGACGCGCAGTAACTGCCCCCACCATCGTCCGATATCCAGACCATCGCGCTCAAACCGATCACTGTAGAAACTGCGTAATGCATGCTCGTCACTGGCGGACTTCGATCGGGCCTGTTGCCATTGGACAAGGGTATTGTGCAACTCGGTTTGCAGCGGGCTTTGGGGAGTTTTTTCATCGACCCATTGCATGTTTTCAGCAATGATGACGGGCGTCATGCGACTGTCTGGCAATTGCAAGAACCGACTCATTTTGGGATTGGCAACGACCACACATCCATCGGTCGCCAACGGCGCGCGGGTGTATTGCGCACGTGGCGTACCATGCAGCCAGATGCCTGTCCCTGTGCGACCACGCCACAAGTCAATCGCATTGGGGTAATTGAGTGTGATGGCCCCGACGCCAAACAAATCAGGCAATGCGCGACCAGGCAGATTGCGCTGCGTGAAATACACACCCAGCGGCGTCTTGCCATCGCCTTCCTTGTTTTTGCCCACACCCTTGTGTCCTACGGAAGCATAAGTGCTACTGATCAGTTCAAGCTTTGTCCGCCCATCTGCTTGTAGCTTGTTGGCAAACCAATACAAGCGCGAGGCGTTGGCATCAACAACAACCAGGTAAGGATGTTCTTTGCCCAGCTGCATCAGTTGAGCTGGTTTTTTGCCTGAGACTTGAGTGAACGATGGATGTGTCAGCCGTCGCTGGGCTTCCATCACAAGTTCGGTGAGTCTCTCGTGCATTCCTTCTTGCTCTGGTACAAGCAAGGTTTCGCTCTGGGGTTGCGAGGCGCTGATGTTGAGCAAGTCTGCATATATCAGCTGACCCAATTGAAAAGTGGGAAATTGCTGTGCGAGTTGCTCGGCTTGATCCAGAGCGGATTGACGTTGCCCATCGCCCAGGGCTTGATAGATCAGACGCAGCTGGGCCTCGGGATCATCAATGCGGGAGGGGTTTTTTGAGTGGTCTGTTGGAAAGACAAGTTTCCAGCGCAGCGTGGGCGCTGGGTTTTTTTGGGCACCCACAATGGCTGAGGATACTTGACCTGTGGGCCACCACCATACAGCCGCTCCTATACACAGAGCAAAAAGACTGGGGGCAGTCCAACGCCAGCGTGCGCCAGTGCCTTTAAATAAGCGCTGAAAAAAAGAAGTCATCAAAAATCAGAGCGGCTTGGCGGTTTCGCTGCTGATCAGCCAGCGTCCCTTTTCTTTGACCAGTGACAGGGTCTTGGTGCTACGGCCTTTGAAACTGTCGGAATCATATTGCTGCACAAACTGAGCCTGTGCCTGCTCTCCTTTGACGCGGATGCGAAACTGACTCAGGTCAACGCGGATGGTCCGTTTGCCCACAATGCGAATCCGGCGCTCTTGCTCCCACGTTTTGCGGCTCATTTTTCCTGGGGGATCAAAGTCGTCAGAATAGGCAGCCAAGTATTGCACCATGTCTTTCTTGCTCCATGCCTTAGCCCAGGTGCGCAAGGCCTCCTCAACCTGTTGACGGTCAGCATGATCGGAGGTTGGTGTATCTTTTGAGACTTGAACAGGAGGTGCCTTGGCTGCAGCTGTAGGTTGGGCGGCAGGCTTGGCTGCGGATGCCGTGGTCACCACAGTATTGGGAGGCATTGTCGTTGGCGTGACGGTCGTCACAACGGGTGTCACAACGGACGTCACAATCGGCATGACAGGCTCAACCACCTTCGATGGCGTTGGCGGATTTACGGGGGCAGTAACAGGCGCAGGTGTCTCTGACAATGCGTACGAAGAAGTGGCCGCCAGCATGCTCAATTGCACGGAAGTGCTTTTGTTGTTGGCATCCACCCGCAAGGCTTTACTGTACGCAGACTTGGCGAGTTGACTGTTCACATCGCCCAGATTTTTGTGCACAGCAGCATAACTGGGGTTGGTGCGCAGGGCTTTCTCGAAATAGGTTCTTGCATCGCTGAGCTGCCCTTTGGCAGCGGCCAGTACGCCTAGATTGTTGAAAGACTCGGCGTGTTGGGGATGCGCATGTGTGATCTGAGTGAAGGTGGCGATGGCTTTGTCAGTTTGGCCCGATTGTGCCTGTACCACTCCTTCAAGAAACCAGGTGTCAATGTCCTTGGGATTGCTTTTGCGCTCTGCGGCGACCAATTTTGCAGCTTGTGCCAATTGCCCATCACGCAGGCTTTTCACAATCTCATCACGTGCAGAGGCGTGGCTGGTGCGCATCAATGCCAACAGCAGCAGGCCCAGCAATGGCACACATAATGAATTCAATAATTTGCGCATTTTCAATAAATTCACTTAAATAGCCACCCAAGCTTCAAATTGAACACCATTGGATCAAAAATAGCGATTGTACTGGTCACGCTGGCCGCAAACCGGGGGATAACACAGGTGTGTTGCTTGAAGCGTGCTCTGCCAGCATTTTCCAGTCGACGGGGGCAGTAAACGCCATGTTGTCCTGGTTAAAGGGGTGCGCAAAGCTCAGGCTGTGGGCATGCAGCATCAAGCGAGGGCTCAAGGCGGCAATGTCAGCTGGAGCATATAAGGTGTCGCCCATCATGGGGTGGCCTATGCTTTGCATGTGCACCCGCAACTGGTGGGTGCGGCCGGTGACGGGTTCGAGCTCGATCAAGGTGCTGTCTGCCCCCGCTTGCATCACACGCCAGCGACTGCGGCTGGGTTTGCCGTCCGGGTGGATGATGTGGATGGGGCGACGTTCCCAATCGAGCATGATGGGGCCGTCAATCGTGTACCAGCCCTCGGCATCGGGTGCGCCGGCCAGCGGCGATTGTTGGGGCTGGCCAGCCACCACGGCCAGATAGCGCTTGTGCACCTGACGGGTTTCAAAGAGTCGGCTCAAGCGACGCTGCGCCTCCAGACTGCGTGCCATGAGCAGCAGCCCCGAGGTGTCCTGATCCAGTCGGTGGACGATCAGCGCCTCAGGATATATCGCCTGAACCCGCGTGGACAGACAGTCTTGCTTGTCCGGGCCACGACCCGGCACAGACAAAAGACCGCTGGGTTTGTTGAGCACCAGAAAATGCTCATCCACATGCGCGACCAGCTGGGTGGCCAGTTCTTCGGGACTCATTTGCCCCAGCTGTCTTTCAGGCCCACGGCGCGGTTGAACACCGGCTTGCCCGGAGTGTGGTCTTGCCGATCGGCCACAAAGTAGCCAAAGCGCTCGAACTGAAACTGCTGGCCCGCCTGCGCAGCGGCCAGTGAAGGCTCCACATAGGCGGTCACGACTTTCAGACTGTCAGGGTTGAGGGCCTGCAAGAAGTCCTTGCCGCCTGCGTCAGGGTGCGCATCGGCAAACAGCCGGTCGTACAGGCGCACTTCGGCTTGCACCCCGCCGGCCACACCCACCCAGGTGATGGCAGCCTTGGCTTTGACACTGTCTGCGCCGGGCGTGCCACTCTTGGTGCCGGGGATAACCTTGGCGTGCACTTCTGTGACGCGACCTGCACCGTCGCGCACGCAGCCGGTGCATTCGATCACATAGCCGCCCTTGAGGCGTACCACATTGCCGGGAAAAAGGCGCTTGTAGCCCTTGGGCGGCACTTCTTCAAAATCTTCGCGCTCGATCCACACCTCTTTGCCGATCTTGAACACACGGTCGGCGGGTGGTGTCTCTCCCTCGGCAATCGCGCTGTGCGGCAGAGCGGGTTGTGTGCAGTCCTCAAGATGGCCGTCGCTGCCAAAGGCCTCGGCCCAGTTGGTCAGCACCAGCTTGACGGGGTCGAGCACGGCCATGCCGCGGTGGGCCTTGTTTTCAAGGTCTTCGCGCAGGCAGCCCTCTAAGGTGCTGTACTCAATCCAGCTGTCGCTTTTGGTCACGCCAATACGTTCGGCAAACAGCTGCAGGCTCTCGGGTGTGTAGCCCCGGCGGCGCAGGCCCACGATGGTCGGCATGCGGGGGTCATCCCAGCCGCTGACGCGTTTTTCAT
>CAZPTM010000079.1:0-7249 GCA_964589665.1 uncultured Limnohabitans sp.
GGGATCGTCGGGCGCCATCCTGTCCTACATCATGTGCAAGGCGATGAACCGCAACTTCATCAGCGTGATTGCCGGTGGTTTTGGCAGTGGCGCAGGCGCGCCTGCACCCAAGGCAGATGGTGCCGCCGCCGAGCCGCAAGGCGAAGTGGTGCCTGTCAGTGCAACCGAGACAGCAGAGCTGCTGCGCGACGCCAAGAGCGTGATCATCGTGCCGGGTTACGGCATGGCGGTGGCGCAAGCCCAGCACACGGTCAACGAAATCGTCAAAACCCTGCGCGACAAGGGCGTGACGGTGCGCTTTGGTATTCACCCTGTGGCAGGTCGCATGCCAGGTCACATGAACGTGTTGCTGGCTGAGGCCAAGGTGCCTTACGACATCGTGCTTGAGATGGACGAGATCAATGACGACTTTGGCGATACCGATGTGGCCATGGTGATCGGTGCCAACGACATCGTCAACCCCGCCGCGCAGGACGACCCGACCAGCCCAATCGCCGGCATGCCGGTGCTCGAAGTGTGGAAGGCCCGCACCAGCATCGTGATGAAGCGTTCCATGGCCAGTGGCTACGCCGGTGTGGACAACCCACTGTTCTACAAAGAAAACAACCGCATGTTGTTTGGCGACGCCAAGAAGATGCTGGACGAGGTGTTGGTGGCCTTGAAAGGCTGATCCATTCCAACTCAATTCAAGGGGCCTTTTGGCCCCTTTTTTCATGAGGTTTTTTCCAGCGTAAACCCTGATTCTGCTTCGTCAGAAATCTGTCAGTCTTAAGATAGACTGACGACCATCAAGGAGAGACCGCTATGACCCAAGACCGTATCTGGCTCAAGAATTATCCTGAAGGCGTTCCTGCTGACATCAATCCGGACCAGTACCGATCGCTGGTTGGCCTGATGGAGGAAAGTTTCAACCGCTACGCAGACCGAACGGCCTATAGCTTCATGGGCAAGTCGGTCACCTATGCACAGACCGATCGGGAAAGTCGTGCCATGGCTGCCTACCTGCAATCCTTGGGTTTGCAAAGGGGTGATCGAGTGGCGATCATGATGCCCAATGTGCCGCAGTACCCGGTGGCGGTGGCGGCTATCTTGCGGGCAGGTTTGGTGGTGGTGAACGTCAACCCCTTGTACACCGCACGCGAGCTGGAACACCAACTCAAGGATTCTGGCGCACGCGCCATCATCATCATTGAAAACTTTGCAGCAACGCTGCAAAAGTGCATCTCACAAACGGCTGTCGAACACGTGGTTTTGGCGGCTATGGGTGACCGTTTGGGGGTGCTCAAGGGTGCACTGGTCAACCATGTTGTGCGCAAGGTCAAGGCGCTGGTGCCGTCGTTTGAATTGCCTGGCTCGGTGCGTTACAACGATGCCTTGTCCCAAGGGTGCAAATTGACGTTGCACACGCCAGATATTGGTCCTGACGACATCGCTGTGTTGCAGTACACAGGAGGTACCACCGGAGTGTCCAAAGGCGCGGTGCTTTTGCACCGCAACGTGATTGCCAACGTCTTGCAGTCCGAGGCCTGGAACGATCCCGTCATGAAGAAGGTGCCGGCCAACGAGCAGCCTACTGCTGTGTGTGCCTTGCCTCTCTACCATATCTTCGCGTTCACGGTGAACATGATGCTGTTCATGCGGGTGGGGGGTAAAACCATTTTGATCCCGAACCCGCGTGATTTCCCCGCGGTGCTCAAAGAGTTGTCCAAGCACACCTTCCACAGTTTTCCGGCAGTCAACACGCTGTTCAACGGCTTGGCCAACCATCCTGACTTTGACAAGGTCGATTGGTCAAATCTCAAAATTTCCTTGGGTGGAGGTATGGCTGTAACCCACAGTGTTGCCAAGCTGTGGCTCGAGAAAACCGGTTGCCCGATCACCGAAGGATATGGTTTGTCTGAAACCAGTCCTTCTGCCTGCTGCAATGTGCCCACCAACACTTCGTTCACAGGCAATATCGGTGTGCCGATACCCAGCACCTGGATGAAGCTGCTGGACGATGTGGGCCAAGATATCACCGAGCCGGGTCAAGCTGGAGAAATTGTGATCAAGGGTCCTCAGGTTATGGCAGGCTATTGGCAGCGGCCTGACGAAACTGCACGTGTCATGACGCCCGATGGCTACTTCAGGTCGGGTGACATTGGAACCATGGACGAGAACGGCTTTTTCAAGATCGTGGACCGCAAAAAAGACATGATTTTGGTCAGCGGTTTTAACGTCTATCCCAACGAGGTTGAAGATGTGGTGTCCTCTTGCCCTGGCGTGCTGGAGTGTGCCGCGGTCGGGGTGCCCGACGAACGTATGGGCGAGGCTGTCAAGCTGGTGATTGTCCGCAAGGATCCTGCTTTGACAGAAGAGACAGTGCTGGCGCACTGCAGGCAAAATCTGACGGCATACAAGCAACCGCGCATTGTGGAGTTCCGCAATGAGCTGCCTAAAACGCCAGTAGGCAAAATTTTGCGACGCGAATTGCGCAGCGCCAGTTAATTCGGAGCTGCTCTACACTATCAAAGGCGATCTGCGGATCGCCTTTGTTTTGTCTGGAGAATGCGATGGTGATTGGCATCATGGGGGCCTTGCACGAAGAGTTGGCGGGTATGCTTGACGCCATGCCCGATGAGCAGCGCCAACAAGTCGCTGGTCGTACGTTCTGGTGCGGGCACTGGCAAGGACATGAAGTAGTTGCAGTGCTTTCCCGTGTGGGCAAAGTGGCGGCTGCGACCACGGCGACCGCTTTGATTGAGCGCTTTGGGGTCCATCAAATTGTTTTTACCGGTGTGGCCGGTGGCATCGGCTCCGAAGTACGTGTGGGTGATGTGGTCGTGGCCAGTGGTTTTGTGCAGCACGACATGGATGCCTCGCCCTTGTTTCCTAGGTATGAGGTGCCGCTTTATGGTCGCACGGTGTTCGACGCAGATGTGGCACTGTCTTCTCAGCTGGCGCATGCCGCCCGTCAAGTACTGGCCGATGTTGGGAAGTACGTGCAGGCGCAAAGTGTGCAGGCCTTTGCGTTGCAGCGTGCTCAATGCCATCAGGGCTTGGTGGCGACAGGCGATCGTTTCGTGAGCAGTTCGGCTGAGTGCCTCGCCTTGCAGCAGGCCTTGCCGCAAGCCTTGGCCGTTGAAATGGAGGGCGCTGCAGTCGCGCAAGTTTGCTTTGACTACGGCGTGCCGTTTGCAGCGTTGCGTACCATTTCGGACCGCGCCGACGACGACGCGCATACCGACTTTGGTCACTTTGTACGTGAGGTGGCCAGCCACTACAGCGTGGCAGTGCTTTCGCAGTGGTTGCGCCAGCTTACTTGAGCCAGCCGCGGCGGCGGAAGTACCACATGGGGCCCAAGGCGCTGGCCAGCATCAGGCCCAGCGCGTAGGGGTAGCCCAGGCTCCAGTCCAGCTCGGGCATGAATTTGAAGTTCATGCCGTAGATGCTGGCGATCAGGGTGGGGGGGAGCAAAGCCACGCTGGCCACCGAGAAGATCTTGATGATCTTGTTCTGGTTGATGTTGATGAAACCAACGGTGGCATCCATCAAGAAGTTGATCTTGTCAAACAAGAAAGCCGTGTGTGAATCGAGCGAGTCAATATCGCGCAGAATCTGTCGCGCTTCTTCAAACTGTTCGGCATTGAGCATCTTGCTGCGCATCATGAAGCTGACTGCGCGGCGCGTGTCCATGGCGTTGCGGCGGATGCGGCCATTCAAGTCTTCCTGACGGGCAATTGCACCCAGCACCTCGCCGGCCATGGCGTCAGTGACGTCGCCAGAGAGGACTTGTTTGCCGGCTTTTTCCAGGTGATCGTAAATGCCTTCAAGCGTGTCAGCGGAGTATTCAGCGTCGGCGTCAAAGAGTTTGAGCAGCACTTCCTTGGCGTCTTCGATCAGGCCAGGCGCGCGACGGGCGCGCATGCGAAGCAGGCGAAACACAGGAATATCTTCGTCGTGAATTGAGAACAACACGCCCTGGCTGCGCAGGTTGGTGTTGTGCTGGTTCAGGATGAAGGCGCAGCGAACGGTGGTGGGCTCGAACTGGTCGGCAATCAAAAAATCGGAACGGATGTGCAGCTCGCCGTTGTCTTCTTCGTAGAAGCGGGCGGACTCTTCGATGTCCTCGTCCATCGCGTCTTCCGGGATGGACAGGCCATAGTACTGCTTGATCCAGCGCTTTTCCTCGACGGTCGGGGATTCCAGATCCACCCAGATCGGTTGAAAGCGAGAGAGCTCCTCCAGGGATTCGATTTCTTCCTGGAACAGGCGTCCGTTGACGAGAGTAAAGATATTGAGCATGGCGTCTCCTGCACAGGCCAGTTGCCAAAGGTCTAAAAGGGGCTGGTTGGGGCGTAGCTTTCAGACGATGGGCACATGCTCATTTCATCTGAAAGCTACCGACTAGGGTAGCTGTCCATGATGACAAATCTCCAAAATTGGGAAGGTGCCCGGATTATGGCACTTTAGGATGGGTCTGACCAAGCAAAAACGGCAGCAATTCATCGGCACGTTGCATGGCATCTGCATGCCCCAGTGCCAGCAAGGCATGAATGAAGCCGGGTTCAAACAGCAGATAACTGGACAAGGCGGCGCCTTTGCCTTTGAGGGCACCTAAACCGTCGAGCACGCGACGAATGCGGCTCGGTAGTTGATGCACATGCTCCTGGGCAAGTTCATCAAGGGACTGGCTGGGCTGGATGGATTTGACCTCAATGAGGCGATCACGTCCCGTACAAACGCTCTGGCCAACCACGCGGTTGATACGATGGACCTGCTCCATGTCTGCGGCCAGGCTGTCATGAAAGACGCTGGCCAAGGCGTGACCGGCAATATTGCCTAAAGACGGTGGCAGTCGCTCCGAGACCGGCGGGTGTTGCCCGGCGGTGGGTTGACCAACGCCAATGGCAAGGATGCGCGAGGCGCCCAGATGGATGGCTGGCGACAGGGGTGCCAATTGCCTCATGGAGCCATCGCCGAAATATTCCACCCCGTCGTCAACCCAAAGTGGGGTGGCTGGAAACAGAAAAGGAATGGCGCTGGAGGCCAGCAGATGTTCGATGGTGATGGGTTGCAGGCTGAACCTTCGACCGCGGCGGTCGGGCAGGGTGTGTGCATGCTGGGGCGTAGTTTGTGCAAAGGTCCAGTGAGTGCCGGTGGTGTAGCTCGATGCCGTGATGGCCAAGGCCTGCAGTTGCTGGTGTTGCAGGGCATGGTCGATGCCCGGCAGGTCAATGGTTTTGTGCAGGGTGTCAGCCAGCGGCAGGTTGTTGAGTGCCGCTGTCTGGCTGCGCACGCTCAGCACCAGGCCCAAGGCTGTGGCCCAGCGGCTCCATCGATCCAGGGGAGTGCTGGGCAGGTGATAAACATCTCGGCTGTGCAGTTGTCTCCAAAAGCTCGAGAGGGTGGTCAGACCCTGCAGGCCGTGGTCAGCGCGGCCTGCCAAAAAGGCCGCATTGATGGCGCCGGCCGAGCTGCCCACGAGCACAGGGAATGGAAAACTTTGTTGGTGCACGCTGGCCAGCAGGTTGCCCAAAGCATGAATGACGCCAGCTTGGTAGGCCGCGCGTGCGCCGCCACCCGTCAGGACGAGGCCCAAAGCAGAGGTGGAAACTGGGGATTGGTCAGGCATGGCGGCACTCAGGGTGGGGAACTGTTAGATTCTGTCACCTCAAAGGAATTCTTTCATGTCTCATCCGCTTTCACCCAGCCGCGAGCGCTGGGTGCTGCTGACGCTCGCGGGCGTTCAGTTCACACATATCCTCGACTTCATGATCATGATGCCGCTGGGGCCGCAGTTCACCCAGTTGTTGGGCATCAGCAATGCACAGTTTGGTTTTCTGGTTTCGGCCTACACCCTGTCGGCTGGCGCTTCGGGACTGATGGCGGCCATGTATGTTGATCAGTTTGACCGAAAACGTTTGTTGCTGACCATGTACACCATGTTTGGCTTGGCCACGTTGGCCTGCGGCCTGGCGCCTAGCTACGCCTGGCTGATGCTGGCGCGGGTGGCCGCTGGTGTATTTGGCGGGGTGCTGTCGGCCTTGTCCCAAACCATTGTGGCGGACCTGGTGCCCTTTGAGCGCCGGGGCCGGGCCATGGGGGTGGTGATGACCTCGTTTTCTGTGTCGACGGTGGCCGGTGTACCGTTGGGCCTGTTTTTGGCTGCGCACTGGAGCTGGCATGTGCCCTTCTTTGCGATTGCCCTGCTTGTATTTGTTTTGATCTTGGTGGCACAGCGGACTTTGCCAGTGATCGATGGACACCTGCACCATCCGAACCGCACCTCAGCCTGGGTCGGCCTTGGGCGGGTGCTCTCGGATGCCAATCACCTCAAGGCTTTTGCCTTGTCTGGCTTGATGATGTTTGCTGGCTTTACGGTGATTCCCTACATCACTATTTACCTGCAGTCCAACGCGGGCATGCACCCAGAGCAAATTCCGTGGATCTATCTGGTAGGCGGTGCGGGCACACTGGTGTCTGCCCGTTACTTTGGGCACTTGACCGATCGCTTGGGCAAGGCGCAAACCTTCAGGCGACTGGCCGCAGTGGTGTGTCTGCCGTTACTCTTGACGACGGTGTCTGCTGGTTTGCCGGTGTGGGCCTTGGTGGTAATTTCGACTTGCCTGTTCATGGCGATGAGCGGACGCATGATTCCTGGGATGGCCTTGATCAGCTCGGCATCGGTGCCCCATTTGCGCGGCACATTCATGACGCTCAATGCTTCGGTGCAGTCTGCGTCCATGGGTTTGGCTGCCATCACGGGAGGCTTGATCATTGGCCGTGACGCACAAGGACACCTGACCCATTATTGGGTGGCGGGTCTACTGGGGGTGATGGTCAGTTTGTCCACCATCTGGATGGCAGCCAAGGTGCACATGCACGAGGCCACGCATCGCCCTTCAACTCGCTGAAGTTAGCACGGCATGCGGTGATTGCCAAGGTAAATCCGCGGCGATTCGGGGTTTACCTTGAGCTGCCTTGCTTTTCATTTCCGGCCGGCGCATAGTGAACTCAACGCGATGCGTTAAGCGCCCGATTCGGGCATTCATTACCTTGTATGACAGGAGGCCAGCCTTATGAATCTGACGATCAGTGGACACCATCTTGAAGTAACCGATGCACTGCGCAGTTATGTCACGGGCAAGCTCGATCGCATCACCCGCCACTTCGACCAAGTGGTGGATGTCAAAGTGCTGTTGAGTGTTGAAAAACAAAAGGAAAAGGAAAAGCGCCAAAAGGCCGAATGCAATATCCATGTCAAAGG
>CAZPTM010000080.1:0-7173 GCA_964589665.1 uncultured Limnohabitans sp.
CAACGTGGTGCCCAGCTCTGGCAAGGTGCTGACCGGCGGTGTGGACGCCAACGCTCTGCAACGCCCCAAGCGTTTCTTCGGCGCTGCCCGCAACGTGGAAGAAGGCGGCAGTCTGACCATCATCGCCACAGCCCTGGTCGACACCGGTAGCCGCATGGACGAAGTGATCTTTGAAGAATTCAAGGGCACCGGCAACAGCGAAATCCATCTGGAGCGCCGCCTGTACGAAAAACGCGTATTCCCGGCCATCAACCTCAACCGCAGCGGTACCCGCCGCGAAGAGCTGCTGCTGCAGCCGGAGGTGCTGCAAAAGACCCGTATCCTGCGCCAGTTCATGTACAACATGGACGAAATCGAGGCGATGGAAATGGTGCTCAAGAGCATGAAGGCAACGAAGAACAATTCCGAGTTCTTCGACATGATGCGCCGTGGGGGTTAATGCCCTATAATTGCACGTTTTGCGGAAAGTGCGTCCGGGATGGTCCGGGACGTGGCTACCGTGGTTTAAAGATCGCAAGATTGCGATACGAAAAGGAAAACCCATGAAAGAGGGCATTCACCCCAACTACCGTGAAGTGTGCTTCCAGGACATGTCCAACGGCTTCAAGTTCGTGACCCGTTCCTGCGTCAACACCAAGGAAACCACTGAATTCGAAGGCCGCGAACTGCCGCTGTTCAAGCTCGATACCACCAGCGAATCGCACCCCTTCTATACTGGCACCCAGAAGTCTGTGGACAACATGGGCGGCCGCGTGGAGCGCTTCCGCAACCGTTTCGGCAAGACCGCCCTGGCCAAATAAGGCGCGCTTCCGACCACAAAGGGCAGCCCGGGCAACCGGCCTGCCCTTTTGTTTTGACATCGCCAAACTGCTATCGTTACACCCGTGAACGCCCCCAGCCCCGCCATCGTTGCCCAGCATGCCGTGCGCAGACTGCCCCGCGCCGCACTCTGGCTGCTGAGCCTGGCTTATGTGCTATCCGGCTTTGTTGGGCGTACCGCCTGGAAAAACGATGACCTTGAAGCCTTTGGCTTCATCTGGCAATTGGCCTCCCCCATTGCGGGCGAGAGTGCAAACTGGCTACACCCCACACTTTTAGGACAGCCCGATGCCAACCTGGCCCTGCTGCCCTACTGGCTGGGTGCTCTGGCCATCAAAGCACTGCCCTGGCTTGCTCCTGAATTGGCTTCACGCTTGCCATTTGTCCTGCTGCTGCTCCTTACGCTGGTTTGCACCTGGTATGCAATATATGCCCTGGCTCGCCACCCACATGCCCAACCAGTCGCTTTCGCTTTTGGTGGCGAAGCGCGCCCTGCTGACTATGCCCGCGCCTTGGCCGATGGTGGCCTGCTGGCCCTGATGGCCAGCCTGGGGCTGGCTCGGTTAGGCCATGAGGGCACAGCGGCCCTCAGCCAACTGGCTTGTGCCAGCCTGGTGTTTTTTGCCTTGAGCAACCACACTCGACACCGTCTGCCCGCCCTGCTGGCTATGGCCGCTGGCATGTTGGGACTTACCCTCTCGGGTGGCCCGACCATGGCCCTGCTTCTTGGCCTGGGAGGCACAGCCGTTCTGGCCAGTGGCACCCGCGCACGGGCGCTGGATTTGGGGCTGATGTTGCTCATCGCCCTGATGTGCATGACTTTGGCTGGCAGCTTGGATTTGTGGCGCTGGCGCCTGCATGCTGACCGAGGAGCAGAGCTGGTCAGCTGGGGCAAACTGCTGCTGTGGTTCACTTGGCCTTCTTGGCCACTGGTGTTGTGGTCGCTGTGGCGATGGCGGCATGCCCTTCGCCGACCTTGGCTCACACCCCACCTGGCACTGCCTTTATGGTTTGCCATCGTCACCGTGGGCGCAACATGGCTAACAGGCCTGTCCGACAAAGCCTTGCTGCTGAGCTTGCCCGCTTTGGCAGCTTTGGCAGCCTTTGCTCTGCCCACTTTGAACCGCGGCCTTTCGGCATTCATTGATTGGTTCACGCTGCTGTTCTTCACCACCTGCGTCCTCATCATCTGGGTGGTGTGGATAGCCATGCAAACAGGCTGGCCAAAACAGCCTGCTGCCAACGTCGCGCGACTGGCACCTGGCTTTGAACCGGTGTTTTCCGTGCTGGCTTTTGCGCTGGCTGTCGTAGCTACGCTGTGCTGGATCGCATTGGTGCGCTGGCGCGTTGGTCGCCACCGTGCAGCGCTTTGGAAAAGCATGGCCCTGCCTGCAGGCGGCGCAGCCTTATGCTGGCTGCTACTGATGACACTCTGGCTGCCCTTGCTGGACTATGCTCGCAGCTATGCGCCGCTGAGCCGAAAACTCATGGCCCTGGCCCCGTCCACAGACTGCGTGCAATACATCGGCCTGACACCTGCGCAGGTCACAGGCTTTCGCCTGCACGCAGGCTACACCCTCCAGCCTTTTGCGAGCGATCACAACACCTGCCCTTGGCTGTTCATGAACTCACGCGTACAGGCCCTGGCTGTGACCGATGAACTGCTGGCCGACTGGACCCTGATCAGTACCGTGCAACGACCCACGGACAACAATGAGTGGATAGCGGTGTTCGAGCGTCGCCAACCATGAGCCACAGCGACCTTCGGGCCATCGCCCGACATGCCAGCACCGTGCTGGTAGGCCAGTGGGCGGTCATGGGCTTTAGCGTCGCCGACACCATCATTGCCGGTCAGTACTCTGCTCAGGCTCTGGCCGTCATGTCCTTGGCCTCATCGATTTACATCAGTGTGTACGTGGGGCTCAATGGCATGCTGCAATCGCTGTTGCCGGTATGGGCCGAGTTGCGAGGTGCTGGCCACGCCCACCGCATCGGTCCTTCCGTACGACAGGCACTTTATGTAGCCGCATTGGCTTTTCTGATTGGATTTCCTTGCTTGTTCTGGCCTCAGCTGTGGCTGCAATGGACCCAGGTACCACCCGAATTGTGGCCGCAAGTGCAAAGTTATTTGTCGATTTTGTCGGTGGCATTGGCGCCTTCGCTCTTGTTTCGCCTGTTCGGCACCCTCAACCAGGCACTGGGCCATGCCCGGCTGGTGACCTGGCTGCAAGCTACCGGATTACTGGTCAAAGTCCCCCTGTCCTGGGCGCTGACCTTTGGCGCTGCAGGCCTGCCAGAGCTAGGTGCGCAGGGCTGCGCATGGGCGACACTGTTGGTGAACCTGATCATGCTGAGTCTGGGCATCTGGTCCCTGGCACGACTTCATGTGTACCAACCCTATCGCCTGTTTGCACGCATACCAGCCCCCGACTGGCAACAACTCAAACACTTTTTGCACCTGGGTGTACCTGCCGGACTGTCGATCATGGTGGAGGTAACATCGTTCACCCTCATGGCGCTGTTCATTGCACGCTTGGGCGCAATGGCCTCGGCAAGCCACCAGATTGCAGCCACACTGGCGGCGGTGCTCTACATGGTGCCACTGTCGCTGGGCATTGCAACAAGTGCCAGGACTGGATACTGGCTTGGCGCAGGACAAGCTGCACATGCACGCCACAGCGCCCTGACAGGTCTGCGGCTGGGCTTTGCCCTGTCTGTACTGTGTGCATTTTTGCTTTGGTTGGGCCGCGGGCCCATCAGCCAACTGTTTTCGGGTCAACGCGAAGTCCAGATGCTGGCTGCCATATGGCTGGGCTGGGTAGCGCTCTACCATGTCAGCGATGCGCTGCAGGCCATCAGCGCGTTTGTGCTGCGCTGTTATCGCAAAACCATTGCGCCCTTGCTCATCTATACCGTGATGCTTTGGGGTGTCGGTGTAGGACTGGCTTACCGCTGGGCCTATCATGGTCTAGGCACACTGGCAGCCAGGCCGAGTGTTCAAACCTTTTGGATCAGCAGCACCATGGCCCTAGCGCTGGTTTCTGTGCTGCTGGTGATGTTGCTGCTGCAGGTCAGCCGTCAGCGCACACGGGAGACAGGCAGGTAAAGACTGAATGTTGAGCCTTTGCCCAACTGGCTCTCTATTTGCAAACTGCCGCCATGTCGCTGGATCACGTGCTTGGTAATGGCCAGGCCCAAGCCGGTGCCCCCAGTCTCGCGTGAGCGACTGCGATCCACACGGTAAAAGCGCTCCGACAATCTGGGTAAATGTTCGGGTGCAATACCCGGCCCGGTGTCCTGAACGCTCAAACGCATGCCGCCCTCGGGCGTACGCGCCACGCTGACACGGATTTCACCGCCAGCCGGCGTGTAGCGCACCGCATTGCTGACCAGATTGGAAAACGCGCTCAACAACTCGTTGCGCGAACCGAGCACCTGACGCACCTGCGGCGTCTCGAACACCAATCGATGCACCGGCAATTCGCTGTTTGCCTGCACGGCTGACAACGCATTGGCATCACGTTCGATCTGCTCGAGCATCGGCACCAACTCCACCAGATCTTGAGCACCAGGCGCCGGACTGCCTTCGAGTTGCGACAGGGTCAGCAAATCGGCCACCAGGGTTTGCATACGCGAAGCCTGCACAGACATTAAATCCAGGTAGCGCGTTGTTTCTTGAGCGTCCAAAGGCAAAGACTGCAGGGTCTCCACAAAGCCGGCCAGTACGGTCAAAGGCGTGCGAATCTCATGAGAGACATTGGCTACAAAGTCACGTCGCATGGCATCTGCCAGCACCAGCGCGGTCACATCGCGCGTGAGCAAGAGCTCTTTGCCTTGCCCATAGTGGTGCAAGTGCATGCTCAGATGCCTGCTTTTTCCCCATGCAGCGCCGGGGGCATCAATCTGAATTTCCTTGTCATGCTTGTCTTCAGCAAAGTATTTGGTAAATGCAGGTGCACGCACCAGGTGCACGATGTGCTGCTGCAGATCACGCGGCGTTTGCAAACCCAGGTGGTCGCAAGCTGTCTGGTTCATCCACTCGATCTTGCCCTCTTCATCGAGCAAGACCACGCCATTGGGTGAGGCCTGAATCGCCGACAAGAAATCCTGCAACCGCTTTTCCTGTGCACTGGCTTGCTGCTCGCGCAGTCGCAGCTGTCGATAAGCCCGCTCACCCAGTTCGCGCCAGGGACCATGCAATTTGGACAACGCTTCAGGCAACGGCTGCTTGAGCCAACGCTCTAGACGAGCGCCTTGCCACATGCACCAGAAAACACCCAACACAAGGCCGACAAAAGCCCCCATCCAGCCGTTCAACGCAGGATGTGCAAAACGACTGAGCAAGGAGCCAGCCAAAGCCCCCAAACCCAAAGGAAAAAGTGCGGACCACATGCCCTGATATTACAGACCTGTGGCCTTGAGTCGATAACCCGCACCACGAACAGTCTCAATCAGACCACTGGCTTCGCCCAGCGACTCACGCAGGCGCTTGACGTGAACATCGACCGTACGCTCTTCAATGAACACATGATCGCCCCAGACCTTATCCAGCAACTGCCCTCGGCTGTGCACACGCTCGGGATGGCGCATCAAATACTGCAAGAGCTTGAACTCGGTCGGCCCGACCTTCAACGGTTGCTGCTGCCAACTGACGCGGTAGGTGTCTGCATCGAGGGTCAGATCTCCGATGGAAACCACACCTGCAGACTGCTCGGGTGCACGGCGCCGGAGTACGGCACGAATGCGCGCCAGCAATTCACGTGGGGAAAATGGCTTGACGATGTAATCGTCCGCCCCGGTTTCCAGCCCGGCTACTCGATCCGCCTCATCGCCACGTGCTGTGATCATGAGGATAGGCACTGCCTGGCTACGCGCAGAAGCCCGCCATTTCTTGGCCAGACTCAGACCGCTCTCGCCGGGCAACATCCAGTCCAGCAAAATCACATCGGGCAGGATTTCGTCGAGCTCTTTTTGAGCCGTGACTGCATCCATGGCCCAGATGGGCTGAAAACCATTGTGTCGAAGGTTGACCGCCATCAGCTCGGCAATGGCCGGCTCGTCTTCAACGATCAGAACGCGAGGCAGGGTTCTCATTTCACCGCAGATTCAATGTCCGACAAGGCGGTGTGACGCACATCGGCGCCCTTGACCACATAGATGATGAATTCCGCGATGTTCTTGGCGTGGTCGCCAATACGCTCAATCGCTTTGGCCACAAACAGCAGATCCAGCGACGAAGAAATCGTGCGCGGGTCTTCCATCATGTAGGTCACCAGTTTGCGCAGGAAGCCGTCGAACTCGGCGTCGATCAGATCGTCTTCTTTGAGAATACTCACTGCAGCAGTCACATCCAGACGGGCAAAGGCATCGAGCGCCTTGCGCAGCAGTCCCGAAGCCAGGTCAGAGGCAATGCGCAACTCGGAGGCGGGCAAAGTGCGGTTGCTGCCCTGCTCCACAATCAGTTTGACCATGCGCGCAATGCGCTCGGACTCGTCACCCGCACGCTCGAGGTTGCCGGTGATTTTGGAGACCGCCATCAGCAAACGCAAATCGCGCGCTGTGGGCTGGCGCCGGGCAATGATCGAAGACAGCTCATGATCGATTTCGACCTCCAGGGCATTGACCTGGCGCTCGGTCGTGATGACCTGATCGGCCACTTCAACGCTGAACTGGGACAAAGCGTAGACCGCGTGACGGATTTGTGACTCCACCATGCCGCCAAGTTCCAAAACGCGGGAAGAGATGCCCGCCAATTCGGCATCAAACTGACTTGAAATATGTTTTTCCATGATCGTAGCGCTCCTCAAATCAGCCGAAACGGCCAGTGATGTAGTCTTCAGTTTCCTGACGTGCCGGCTTCATGAAGATCTGTTCGGTCTGACCGAATTCAATCAACTCACCCAGGTACATGTAGGCGGTGTAGTCCGACACACGGGCGGCCTGCTGCATGTTGTGCGTCACGATGGCCACGGTGTAGTCGCTCTTGAGCTCGTGCACCAGCTCTTCGACCTTGGCCGTCGAGATCGGATCGAGCGCAGAGGTCGGCTCATCGAGCAAAATAACCTTGGGCTTGACGGCCACGGTACGCGCAATGCACAAGCGCTGCTGCTGCCCCCCTGACAGAGACAAGCCACTTTGCTGCAATTTGTCCTTGACCTCACCCCAGAGGGCTGCTTTGGTCAAGGCCCACTCCACGCGCTCGTCCATTTCCGAGCGGGAGAGCTTTTCGTAGAGCTTCACGCCAAAAGCAATGTTGTCGTAGATCGACATCGGAAACGGTGTGGGCTTCTGGAACACCATGCCCACGCGGGCGCGCAGCAAGTTCAAGTCCTGTTTGGCATCGAGAATGTTGTT
>CAZPTM010000081.1:0-7163 GCA_964589665.1 uncultured Limnohabitans sp.
TGCGTGATGCAGCCAATGTTGGCACTGACAATGCCTTGCGGATCGAGTGCCTTCAAGTGGCCCAGCTTGCGGTCGCGCAGCTGCAGCGACAGTTCGGGCTGCAGCACGCTGTAGGTACCCGCTGAGCCGCAGCACAAGTGCGCTTCGTTGCACGCGGTCTTGATCTCGAAGCCCAGCTCGCCCAGGCATTTCTCCACGCCACCTTTGAGCTGCTGGCCGTGCTGCAAGGTGCACGGTGGGTGGTAGGCCTGCAGGCCTGCTGCGCGAAGAGCTTCGGGTTGAATGCGCGCCTTGAGCTCGGGCATCAGCATGGGCAGCAGTTCGCTGACGTCGCGCGTCAAAGCGCTGATGCGCTCGGCCTTGGCAGCGTAGTCCGGGTCATGGCGCAGTACATGGCCATATTCCTTGACCGTGACACCACAACCGGATGCGTTCATCACGATTGCTTCCACCGCACCACCGCTGACCTGCGGCCACCAGGCATCGATATTGGCACGCATCTCGTCCAGGCCACCGGCCTGGTCGTTCAGGTGGAACTTGACGGCACCGCAGCAACCTGCCTTGGGCGCGATCACGGCTTCAATGCCACAGGCGTCCAGCACGCGGGCGGTCGCGCTGTTGATGTTGGGGCTCATGGCCGGTTGCACGCAGCCGGCCAGCATCAGCATCTTGCGCGCATGGGTGCGTGTGGGCCACACGCCTGCATCTTGCGGCGCGGGCACTTTGGCTTTGAGTTTTTCGGGCAGCACTTCACGCACCAGCTGGCCCAGCTTCATGGCTGGCCCGAACAGGGGTGAGGGCAGGCCCTCCTTGAGCGCCCAACGCACAGCGCGCTCGGGCAAGGGGCGTGGCACTTTGGCTTCGACCACTTTGCGCCCGATGTCGATCAGGTGGCCATACTGCACGCCGCTGGGGCAGGTGCTTTCGCAGTTGCGGCAGGTCAGGCAGCGGTCCAGGTGCTCTTGCGTTTTGCGGGTGGGTTGCGCACCCTCCATCACCTGCTTGATCAGGTAGATACGGCCACGCGGGCCATCCAGCTCGTCGCCGAGCAACTGGTAGGTGGGGCAGGTGGCGGTGCAAAAACCACAGTGCACGCACTTGCGCAAAATGGCTTCGGCTTCCTGTCCATCAGGTGTGCCTTGGTATTCGGGGGCCAGATTGGTTTGCATCGGTCAAACTCCCATGCGGCCCGTGGCGAACACGCCATGGGGGTCAAACTGCTGCTGCAAATTGCGTTGAATGCGCTGCAGGGCTTCGGACATGGGGCTGAACACGGGCACGTCCTGCGCCGCCGCGTGCGAAGCCTGGCGATCTGCACTTTGGCGAAACAAGGTCGCATGCCCGCCCACACGCTGCGCAGCTTCGCGCAAAGCGGTTGCTGCCGAAGCAGGAGCCCACAGCCAGCGCTGCGCACCATGCCATTCAATGTATTGAGCGTAAGGCACGTCGATCACTGGTGAGGTTTGCGGCACCGACAAACGCCACAAACAAACATCACCAGCGGGCGGCGTGAAAAATGGCAAAGTCTGCTCTCGGCTGGCTATCCAGTCCGATGCCACCTGGGCGTTGTCCATGCGCGTCACTTGCGCACCCAAAGCCTGAGCATCGGCGGTCATGGTGCCCACAGCCGACTCGACGGCCGCCACCGCGCCACGCAAACGCACAAACAGCATGTCTTGCGCGGGCTGCGCCGTGGTGTCGTGCACCCAGGCGCTGGCATTCAAGGGCAAGGGTTGCCCACCCCAACGGTGCAGCAATTCCAATGCTTCGGCCTGCGCCAGCCCGGCGCACATCAAGGTTGCTTCTGCTGGCGCAACCGGCAACACCTTGAGGCTGACCTCGGTGATGATGCCCAAGGTACCCCAGCTGCCCGCCAACAAGCGGCTGACGTCGTAGCCCGCCACGTTTTTCATGACCTGGCCGCCAAACGTCAGGTCTTCTCCCTTGCCGTTGATGAAGCGCGCACCCAGAATAAAGTCGCGCACCGCACCCACGCTGGCACGCGCTGGCCCACTCAGGCCCGCAGCCACCATGCCGCCCACGGTCGCGCCCGGGCCAAAATGCGGCGGCTCGAACGCCAGGCTTTGGCCCTTGGCAGCCAAAACGGCTTCCACCTCGGCCAAGGGCGTGCCCGCACGCGCGGTAACGACCAGTTCGGTTGGTTCGTGGCTGATGATGCCGGCATAGCCTCGGGTGTCGAGCACCTCGCTTTGCAGGCTCTGGCCCAGAAAGTCTTTGGTACCACCGCCACGCAGGCGAAGCACCTTGCGCTCGGCAGCAGCCTGACGCACAGCGTCTTGAAGAGTGTTGAGTTGCACTTGCATGCCAGAGATAGTAACCCCCCGGGTCGCAGGAGTGCTTGAATTTTTTGAATTGAGCCTGTGCCGGAAATTTACCCGGACGCCCGTTTCAATAGCCTGCCCAGGCGTTCCCCGGCAAGCCCGCCACCTCCACCCGCATGGCAAATACGCAGCCCGAGCCGGGGTTCTGCGCCAGCTCAGCCTCGCTGCGCCCATGGCGGGCAGTGGTCACAAACAGGGTCTTGAGGTCCGGCCCGCCAAAGCAGGGCATGGTGGGACACAGCGCGGGCACCTTCACCTCGGTCAGCACTTTGCCATTGGGTGCGATACGCAGCAAGCAGCCACCTTCGTATTGAGCAGACCAATAGCACCCCTCTACGTCCACCGCCGCACCGTCGGGACGCCCACCATAGGGCGCTTCGCTGCCCCAGGTCCAGCCTGTGGGTTTGTGTTCGGCTTGATAAAACACCCGTCCGTTGGAAAGTTGGCCCGTTGTAGGCTCGGCGTCAAAAGCACGTATCTGATGCGCGGCCGTGTCCGCCCAGTAGGCGGTACGGCCATCGGGCGACCAGGCCAGGCCGTTGGCGGTGGTCACGCCACTTTGCATGGCTTGCACGCCCTGGGCGTTTAGCAGGTAAAGCACGCCCAGCTGCTGGTCCTTGGGTTCGTACAGGCTGCCCGCCCAAAAGCGGCCTTGCGCGTCGCACTTGCCGTCGTTGAAGCGTTGTTTGGCCGTGTCATACGGCGCGTTGGCCAGCTTGTGCAGCGGACCACCCCAGTGTGTCGCACGGTAGATGCCGCTGCGCAGCGCCAGCACCAAGCCACCACCTTGCGCGGGGGCGATGCAGCCAGGGTCTTCATCGAGCTGCCAGTACTCGACCGGGCCGCTGGCCTGCAGGCCGTCCACCGCCACACGGGCCACGCGCTGACCGGGAATGTCCACCCAATACAAACGCTGCTCGGTCGCATGCCAGAAGGGCGATTCGCCCAGGCCATCGGGCTCAGAGGTGATGCGTGTCCAGGCAGAGGCAGAAATGGTACTCATAAGGTCATTGTGCCGGAGCCGTCTGCCACAAGCGCAAAACATGCCGATTTGGTACCCCAAAAGAAACAGCCCGCGCACCGAGGTGCTGCGGGCTGTTGCAAGGGCAGGCCAGTTGTCGCCGGCCTTGCCTTGAGGATCAACCGTGGTAGGCCGACTCGCCGTGGCTGGTGATGTCCAAGCCTTCGCGCTCAGACTCTTCCGGCACACGCAGACCGATCACCACATCCACAATCTTGAAGCACACATAGGCGACGATGGCAGACCACACCAGGGTGATGACCACGCCTTCGGCCTGGACGTACAACTGGTGAGCGATGGAGAAGTCATCTGCACCTGTACCACCCAGAGACGGGGAAGCAAACACACCGGTCAGCAGCGCACCTGCGATACCACCCACACCGTGCACACCGAAAACATCGAGCGAATCGTCAGCGCCCAGCAGTTTCTTCAACCCGGTCACGCCCCACAGACACAGGAAGCCGCCGACCAGACCGATGATGATGGCGCCCATGGGGCCAACCGTGCCGCATGCGGGGGTGATGGCCACCAAGCCAGCCACAGCACCCGAGGCAGCGCCCAACATGGAAGCTTTGCCCTTGCTCAGGGCTTCGCCCACGCTCCAAGCCAGCACAGCAGCAGCGGTAGCAAGCATGGTGTTGATGAAGGCCAAGGTCGCACCAGCGTTGGATTCCAAGTTAGAGCCAGCGTTGAAACCGAACCAGCCCACCCACAGCAGGGATGCGCCCACCATGGTCAGCGTCAGGCTGTGCGGGGCCATGGATTCACGACCGTAGCCAATGCGCTTGCCCACCATGTACGCACCCACCAAACCTGCCACAGCGGCGTTGATGTGCACAACGGTACCGCCAGCGAAGTCCAACGCTCCTTTGCCCAGCAGGTAACCACCGGCACCCCAGACCATGTGAGCGATCGGCAGGTAGCTGAAAGTGAACCACAGCGCAGAGAACAGCAACACAGCGCTGAACTTGATGCGCTCAGCAAACGAGCCCACGATCAGTGCACAGGTGATACCCGCAAATGTGGACTGGAAAGCCACAAAAATCAGTTCGGGGATCTTCACGTCCGCAGAGAACGTGTCAGCCAGGGAACTCAAGGTCACGCCTTTGAGGAAGAGCTTGTCAAAGTTACCAATGACCAGGCCCTCGCCACCAAACGCCACGCTGTAGCCATACATGGCCCACAACACAGTGATCATGGAGAACACCACCAGCACCTGCATCAGCACGGACAGCATGTTCTTGCTGCGCACCAGGCCACCGTAAAACAGGGCCAGGCCAGGCACGGCCATCATGACAACCAGCAAGGTTGACAGCATCATCCAGGCCACATCGCCCTTGTTGGGAACGATGGCAGCAGCGGGAGCTGCGGCCTCAGCCACAGCAGCAGCCGCTTCGGGGGCGGCGGCTTGTGCAAAAGCCACAGCGGCGGTACCCAACAGGCCCAGGCCTACGGCGGCAGAAGTCAAAAGTTTTTTCATGTTGAACTCTCTTTCTGAGGCGATTAGAGGGCCTCGGCGCCGGTCTCGCCGGTGCGGATGCGAACCACTTGTTCCACGTCATAGACGAAGATCTTGCCGTCGCCAATCTTGCCGGTGCGGGCACCGGCTTCAATGGCTTCGATCACGCGATCGACCAGCTCGTTGGACACGGCCGCTTCGATCTTGACCTTGGGCAGAAAGTCGACCACGTACTCGGCGCCGCGGTACAGCTCGGTATGGCCTTTTTGACGACCAAAGCCTTTGACTTCGGTCACGGTGATGCCCTGCACGCCGATGCCCGACAGTGCTTCACGCACTTCGTCCAGCTTGAAGGGTTTGATGATGGCGGTCACCAGTTTCATGATGGCTCCTTTTGAAGATTGAGGCGCAGTGCCCTTGAATTACATGGCCTTGGTGAAGGTCAGGATGAAGCGGTTCTTGTTGAGCTCGACTCCATCCACTGTGAATGCAGCGTCCGATTTTTTCGTTGCCCCAACAACCGCACCTGCCAAGCTAAAACCATCACCCAGGTCATAGGAGGCGCCAACGCTGTAATCGCTGTAATCTGTACCGGTTTTGAAGTTGGTGTGGCCAACCGCTGCCTTGAGCGTCAGGCCTTTACTGATTTCTTGTGCATAAGACACGCTCAAGTAACCAGCCTTAGACGCGCCGAAATACTTGTCCGAAATGGTGCTGGAGTATTTGGCGCTGAAAGCACCATAACTCAGACCCAAATAGGCCTCGGTCGTGTTGGCGGAGGCTTGGCTGGGGTATGCGTACTTGAGGACGCCAACGTCATAGCCCACGCCGCTGAGTTCGCCTTTGTAGCCACCATACACATCCATTTCCAGGCTACCTGCCCCGTTGAAATTGATGTTGGAGTTCCAGTTACCCACATACAGGCCGTTGCTGAACCCGTAGTCAAAACCACCTTGCAAAGCCGGCTTCACTGCGGTTGTCTTGCTCAAGTCCTGATCCTGCCCACGGAACTTGTAGTTGGACACCAGGGACAGGTTGCTCGACAGCTGAGCGCTGGCCATCAGGGGGGCGGCGATCAAGGCAGCCAGAACGAGGGATTTGGAGGCGATTACTTTCATGGAATACTCCTTTTGAAGATAGGTCACACCCATCCCATCAAGCACGGACCGTGCCAACCCACAAAAGCGCCTGTATTCGGGCTTTTCCCCTTCTTCGCAACCCCCAATCCGTGCTCGAATGCCTTTGCAAAGACACCGAACACACAACAATCGCCCCCGCGCACCTTGCCGGTGCACCACGATGGGGCAAGGGAGGAACACATGGGTCTTGCTTTGGTGCATAGCCACGCCCTGGTGGGGCTGCAGGCGCCCGCCGTCACGGTTGAGGTGCACATGGCCAACGGCCTGCCCAGTTTCACGCTGGTGGGTCTGGCCGATGTCGAGGTCAAGGAAGCGCGTGAGCGCGTGCGCTCGGCCATCCTCAACAGCGGGCTGGATTTTCCGCACAACCAGCGCATCACCGTCAACCTGGCCCCGGCCGACTTACCCAAAGACTCGGGCCGCTTTGATCTGTCGATTGCTTTGGGCATCCTGGCCGCCAGCGGGCAAATTGATGGCAGCAAGCTCAACGGTCTGGTGTTTGCAGGAGAGTTATCGCTGTCAGGCGAGCTGCGCCCGGTTCGCGGCGCGCTGGCCATGAGCCTGGCCTTGCAACAACACGCCCACCACACCCGTCTGGTTTTGCCGCCGGACAGCGCACAGGAAGCCGCGCTGGTGCCGGGCACAGAGGTGTACCGTGCCAAACATCTGCTCGATGTGGTGCAGCAATTCCTGCCCCCTTCTGACGCACCACCGCCCGAGCCCAACCCGGACGGCTGGGCCAAGGTGCAAGCCCAGCCACCCGCACCTGCGCCGCTGCGCGCCGATCTGGCCGATGTCAAAGGCCAGGTCGGCGTCAAGCGGGCGCTCGAAATTGCAGCCGCAGGCGGACACTCCCTGCTGATGGTCGGACCGCCCGGTTCGGGCAAGTCCATGCTCGCCCAGCGCTTTGCCAGCTTGTTGCCGCCCATGAGCACCCAACAAGCGCTGGAGTCTGCGGCCTTGGCCAGCCTGGCAGGCCGCTTCGACTGGGCCCAGTGGGCGCAGCGCCCCACACGCTCGCCGCACCACAGCGCCAGCGCGGTGGCTTTGGTGGGTGGTGGCTCGCCGCCCCGGCCAGGCGAAATTTCGCTGGCGCACCACGGCGTGCTCTTTATGGACGAGCTGCCCGAGTTTCCGCGCAACGCTTTGGAAGCCCTGCGCGAACCTTTGGAAAACGGCCACATCACCATCGCCCGCGCGGC
>CAZPTM010000082.1:0-7119 GCA_964589665.1 uncultured Limnohabitans sp.
CGGCCATCGCTCCACAAACGGTGCATGGGGTTGAGCATGTCCAGCAGGCTCAGGTAGTCGTGAATCGGCAGGCCGTCCCAGGTGGGCGTACCCACGTCTTCAAATGGGATGTCTGGCTCGGGCCAGTTGATGAACTTCACGCGTGCATCTTCACGGACAAAGGTTCGCACCAAACGCTCGCGGCTTCGCTGACCTTGCAGATGCTCGACGAGCGAGAGCACCGGTCGCTCGCCACCGTCCAGCGTGACATAGTCCACGAAGTCGAACAGGCGCGGCTCGGCCAGTTCACGTAATTCAGTGTTCACAAAGCCGCCGCCAAGACCGATGCGTACCGCAGGGTCATGCTGCTTGATGGTTTGCGCAATGCGCAAGGCGCCATAGACCGAGCCCGGAAAAGGCACGGACAGCAAGACCAGTTGAGGCTTGTGCTCAGCCAAGGTGGCCAGCGTCAGCTGGACCAGCGTCTGATCGACCAGATTGGGTGCTGCAGCCAGTGCCTGGGCCAGTGGTTCGAAACTGGGTTGAGCCGCAGCCAGGCTTTCGGCATAACGCACAAATTCAAACCGTTCATCCACCGAACCCTGCAGAACATCGGCCAGGTCGTTCAGGTAGAGCGTGGCCAGATGGCGAGCGCGATCGGTGCTGCCCAGTGCGCCAAAAGCCCAGCCCAAAGAGTCACCGCTTTCATCGTCATCGTAGGCATCCAGCGCGGTAAAACGAGGGCCTTCGGGCAAAAAGCCCCGGCTGGCAATGCGATGCGCCAGGGTACTGTCGCGGCCCTGCAAAAACGCAATCACGGGGTTGATGGTTTGAGCGTAGCGCTCGAAGTGGTCGAGAAAGAAATTGACCGGGCCGCTGCGCGCTTCTTCAGGCAAAGCCAGTGAAACCTGACGAAGCTGTTCAATGCCCTTACTGCTCATCAGCCGAAGCACAAGCGCCAGGGCTAGATCGGCCTGCACCGCATCTACCTTATGCGAGCGCAGAAAGCCCGTCAGGTAAGCGGTGGAGGGGTAGGGCGTGTTGAGCTGCGTCATCGGGGGGATGATGCTCAGCACCTTCAGAGTCGAAACTTTGGGCATGTGTGGTTGATGGCCGTCAAGAACTCGATTATCGGCTGTGCAAACGGACTTTGAGTCCGTGACAATGTCTATTTAGTTCCGTACAACCACAGGACTCCTGCTCTGTGGGCGTGGTCTATACAGCCCGTTTTTAAGGGACGTCAGGTGCTGATCTGCCGCAGGTCCTTCAGCAAGGCGTCGACAGTGGCCTCGCTCGTGTCCCAGGCACACATGAAGCGGCAGCCCCCGCCGGCAATGAATTCGTAAAACTTCCATCCGCGATCACGCAAAGCGGCAATTGTGAGCTCGGACAGCTGGGCAAAGACGCCATTGGCTTGTGGGGCATGTCGAACCTGAACCCCTGGTATCTCACGCATACCTGAGTAAAGGCGTTGAGCCATCTGGTTGGCGTGGCGGGCGTTGCGCAGCCACACATCGTTTTCCAGCATCCCCACCCAGGGCGCAGAAATGAAGCGCATTTTGGAAGCCAGTTGCCCTGCCTGCTTGACCCGCCAGGCAAAATCCTGTGACAGGGCCTTGTCAAAAAAGATCACGGCTTCACCTACAGGCAAACCATTTTTGGTGCCGCCAAAACACAGCACATCGACCCCCGCTTTCCAGGTGATGTCGGCCGGGGTGCATTCCAGGTGCGCAACAGCATTGGCGAAGCGGGCACCATCCATGTGCAGTTTGAGCTGGTGCTTCTGCGCGGCCCAGGACAGGGCACGCACTTCGTCCACGCTGTAGACCGTGCCCAACTCGGTGGCCTGGGTGATGGACACCACTTTGGGGCGCGGGTAATGGATATCGTTGCGTTTGGTGACCAAGGTCTCCACAGCTTGCGGGGTGAGCTTGCCTCGTTGGGCGGCCTCGGAGTGGCCCTCGGCCACCAGCAGCTTGGAGCCATTGGAAAAGAACTCGGGGCCGCCGCATTCGTCGGTTTCCACATGGGCCACCGGTGAGCAGATCACCGAGTGATAGCTTTGGCACAAGCTGGCCAGCGCCAGAGAGTTGGCTGCCGTGCCGTTGAAGACATAGTACACATCACAGTCAATGCCAAACAGCTCGCGCAACATATTGCTCGAGCGCTCGGTCCATCGGTCATCGCCGTATGCGGGTTCATGACCGCTGCCGTTGGCCTTCAGGAACCATTCAAGCGCCTCTGGGCAGGTCCCGGCGTAGTTGTCGCTGGCAAATTGTTGGTGTGGTGTATCCACGTCTTCTCTCCCTGATCGTTGTTTATTCAATCCATTTGTGCATGAAGCTGGCTTGCCCGGCGGCCGGATCAAGCACATAAGGTTCAAAGCCAAAGCGCTCGTAGCTACGCAACGCAACGCCATTGCCGGTGAGCACCTCCAGCGTGAGCTTGCAGCAGCCGCGTGCCCGGGCGTGGTCCTGCGCTGCCTGCAGCAGCGCTTGTCCAACGCCCTGGCCACGCTGGCCAGGCAACACCGCGATGTCGTGTATGTTCATCAGCGGTCTGGCTTTGAAGGTGGAATAACCTTCAAGGCAGTTGACCAGGCCTACAGGTTGACCGTCTCGCCAGGCAATGAAGCTGGCGGCGTCCTGTCGCGCTGCTAGATCGCTACACAAACGGGCCTTGACCTCTTCGGACAAAGGCTCAGCACCTCCCATTGGATCGCGGGCGTAGGCATCGAGCAGCATCACCAGGGCTTGGCAATGCTCGTCGTTGTGGTAGTTGACTGGCGAAACGGTCAAGGACATGGTCAATGATTTCAGGTGGTGCCCAAGGCGCTGCTCCCCATGGGCGAGGTGTTAAAGCTTTGAGCATTGTCACCGAATGCGGCGCTGACATGGCCGGCGAGCTGGTGCGCCGTAATGGCCGAGAGCGTCCAGCCCAGGTGGCCGTGCCCGGTGTTGTAGAACACGTTGGCCTTCTTGCCGGCCCCCACGCGCGGCAGCATGTCGGGCATCATGGGGCGCAGGCCAGCCCAGGGCACCACCTTGCGGGTGTCGATACCGGGGAAGCATTCGTTGACCCAGCGAATCAGCGGTGCAATGCGGTCGGCACGAATATCCAGATTGAAACCGTTGAACTCGGCCGTGCCGGCCACACGGAAGCGGTCATCGCCCAGACGACTTGTGACCAGCTTGGTTTCATCGTCCAGCAGGCTGACTTGCGGCGCAGCCGCCTGGCTGGCAGCGTCGGGCATGTTGACGGTGATCGAGTAGCCCTTGACCGGGTAGACATTGAGACGATCGCCGAGTTGCGCCGCCAGACGACGGCTGTGCACTCCAGCGCTGATGACGATGCCGTCAAAACGCAAGGTGTCGATCTGTCCTTCATGGCGAACCTGGACTGTGGCGACTTCGCCGTCACTGCTGACATTCAATACCTCATGCCCCGTGAGCATTTGCACGCCCAGTCGCTTGCAAGCCTGTGCCAGACCAAAAGTGAACTTGTGGATGTCGCCCGTGGAGTCGCTTTCAGTGAAGTAACCGCCATAGTATTGACCTTGCAGTGTGGGCTCAATGGCGCGCATTTCCTCGGGCGTGACGGCACGGCGCTCCAGGCCGCCTGCGGCCAGCAGTTTCGACACACGGCCAGCATGGTCAAAGCCTTTCTTGTCCCGGTAGATGTGCAGAATGCCTTCTCGCTTGTGGTCAAAATCAATGCCTTCGCTGGAGGCCCAGGCGAAAAGGTGTTCACGGGCGTCGATGGCCAGTTTGGCGGTGTCGATCGTGTTGCGTTCGTACTTGGGAATGTTGGCGACGAACTCGGCGATCCAGCTGAACTTGTGCCAGCTGGGCTTGGGGTTCATCAGCAGCGGCGCGTCGGCCTTCATCATCCATTTCAGGCCCTTGATGAGGGTGGACGGGTGGGTCCAGACTTCGGCATTGGAGGCCGAGAGCTGACCTCCGTTGGCGTACGACGTTTCCATCGCAGCGTACCGGTTCTTTTCAATGAGGGTGACTTCGAAACCCTGACGGGCGAGGGCGTAGGCGGAGGTGACGCCGGTGATGCCGCCGCCGATGACAACCATGTGCTTTTTCATGGAGCTATCTCTCTTTGTAAAACGTCTCAAATGGAAGGACGTGAAAGGCACGGCATGTGCACTGCACGACCCCCTCTGTTTGAGACCTGAGAGATTCGCTTCGTGAGAAGCTTGCTCCTGCGGTGGGCCAGGTGACGAACCCGGCCACTCTTCAGAGTGTGTGGCACCCAAGGGTGCCTTCCTGCATCGGTCCTTTGGCCTGAGAGTTTCCGGGGCGGTTGCTCCTTCGGCGCCAGCGCATGGCTGGTCTCTCCCGATGCAAGTGCGAAAGATTATCGCATCAGATCAACGAGCACAAGTGAAACGGAAGGGAACCCTACCAGTAAACCCAAGCGAACCAAGTCAGCTGCAATGAACGGAACCAGACCGCGGAAGATGGTTCCGACACGCACGCCAGGCAAGTTGGCTTTGAGCACAAAAACGTTCATGCCCACAGGTGGCGTGATCAGACCGATTTCGGTGAGGACGACCACGATGATGCCGAACCACACCAGATCAAACCCCTGCGCGATAAGTACCGGCGTGAACAGGGGTACAAAAATCAGGATGATGGCCATGGAATCCATCACGCAACCCAGCAACAGGAACACCGCAAGGATGGACAGCAGAATGCCGGTTTTTGACAGTCCCGAGCCTTGCACGATGTTCAGCAGTTCATCGGCCAGCCCTGAAAACGAAATCAGTTGCGAGAACATCATGGCGCCAAACAGCACCACATACAGCATGACCGATGTTTTGGCTGTGGCCAGCAGGGTGTCGTGGAAGTTTTTCCACGTCAAGCGCTTTTGCAACAAGGCGATCAGCAAAGCCGTGCCCGCGCCCATGCCACCGGCTTCTGTGGCCGTGAACCAGCCCATGTACAAGCCACCAATGATGAGGGCGAACAGCGCCATAAAAGGCCAAACCCCAGCCAGCGATTGCCAGCGTTCCAGGGCGGAAACCTTATCGCCACGCGGCGCATGCTCGGGCTTGAACACGGCAATCAGGTAAATGGCCAGCATGTACAGCGACAGACCTAGCAACCCAGGCAACACACCCGCCACAAACAGCTCACCAATGTTTTGTTGGGTGAGGATGCCGTAAATCATCAAGATGATGGACGGGGGAATCAGAATGCCCAATGTGCCGCCAGCGGCGATCGTAGCAGTGGCCAATCGTTCGGAGTAACCGTACTTTTGCATGCTGGGGTAAGCCACTTTGGCCATGGTGGCCGCCGTGGCAAAGCTGGAGCCGCACACTGCGCTAAAGCCTGCACAGGTGACCATGGTCGCCAGCGACAGGCCACCCCTGACGGCGCCCAGAAAAGCATAGGCGGCGCGAAACAGATCGGATGAAATACCTGTGCGCGAGAGGATGTCCCCCATCAGAATGAACAATGGGACCACGGCCAGGTCGTACGAGAAAGCCGCTTCGGACAGAGTCATCGGCAGCAGCGTGCGCGCCACCTCGAAAGTGTTGAGGTAGCTGATGCCTCCGATAGCCACAGTCAAAAGACTGAAACCCAGGGGGACACGCAAGAACGCCAGCAGCAAAACGGCTGCCAGACAAATCAAGCCAGCGGTCATGATGGCATCTCCTCAGGGTATTCAGTTTGGGGAGATTCGACAAACAAAGCCAACACAGCAGCAAGCGCACAGGTCAGCGAGATGAAGCCGTACATCCAGTAACGGGGAATGAGCAGGGCTTGACTGACTTCGTTGATGTTGCGGGCTTCTTCAATCGCCAGGTAGTACTGGTAAGCAATCAAGGCCAGCACAGCTGCCACCAGCACATCCACGACCCGGTGCCAAAGTCGCCAGGCGGGCTTGAGCAGCCATTTGTCAAACAAATCGATGCTCAAGTGCCCACGCTGCCCCGTCAGCAAAGGCAGCCCTGCAAAGATGATCACCGCCATGAGGTGTTCGGTGATGTCGTTGGCACCAAACACCGGCGTGTTGAACAGCCGACGGCCCAGCACATCGACAAAGGTCAGCGCGACCATGGCAAACAGCATGAGCACCAGCCCGGTGCTGACCAGCTGCGCGATGGGGTTGAGAACACGTTTCATGGCAGTGATTGTCCGCAGAGTGCTTACTTGGCCAGCAGTTTGTACTGCTGTTCGTAGTAGTCGAGCACCGCGTTGGGGTTAGACACGCCAAACTTCGGACCTTCGGCATTGAGCTCTTGCAGCATGTCTGCGCGGACTTTACGAATCACGGTCATGACATCCTTGCCAGGCGCGCCAAACACATGACCTTCGGCGCGCATTTTGGCTTCAGCGGACTTGGACTGCTTGTCAAACTCCTGACCCCACTTGCGCGAGAGCATTTCGCCCGACACTTTCATGATCGCAGCCTTGTCGGCTTTGTCGATCTTGTTCCATTTGCCTTCGTTCATCACGATGAAGAAAGTGCCGTCATACAGTCCGTTGGGCACGATGGTGTGGTTTTTGAGCACGCCATCCAGGCGGAAGTTGACCACCGACTCCAGGCCGTGCAGCGAAGCATCAATTTGTCCACCTTGCAGCATTTCATAAGCCTTGGTGGCGGGGCCAGCCACCGGAATGGCCCCCAGCTCTTCCAGCAAACGCTTTTGAATCGGGCCACCCATGCGGACCTTCTGGCCTTTGAGCGCGTCCAGGCTGTCGATCAGTTTGGTGGGGTGGTTGAATTGGCCGCCACCGAGCATGCCCACACCCAGCATTTTGACGCCTTTGAAAGCGGCGTTGCTGGCCAGGTGCTTTTCGTAGGTGCGCCACAACGCGACCGAGGTGGCCTCGCAGTTCGAGCCCATCATCGGCAACTCGGCGAACCACATCATCTTGAAGCGCTCGGGCTCATAGGTGAAATTACCCCAGGTGACGTCGGCTACACCTTTGCGGGCCAGCTCGAAGTGTTGGGGTGGGCTGCCTACAGCTTTGGGCAACAAGTTGATGGTGACACGGCCGTTGGTGGCCTTTTTGACCTCTTCGGTCCAGGGCACCAGGATGTCCTTGACGACATAGTGAGCGGGGGGGACCCAGCTGGACATGGTCAAGGTGGTACTGGCTTGTACAGTGCCGGTAG
>CAZPTM010000083.1:0-2521 GCA_964589665.1 uncultured Limnohabitans sp.
TGGCGAAAACGAAACGATGGCCCTCAACAAGCTGCGCGGCTCAGCAGGTATCGGCTTGAGCTGGATCTCGCCGGTTGGTCCCTTGCGTTTTTCGTATGGTGTTCCTTTGCGTAAGGAAGCCAACGATAAAATCCAGAAACTTCAATTTCAGATTGGCACTGCCTTCTAATGACTATGCGTAACCTCTCTATTGCCCGTTTCTTCTCGGCTGTGGTGTTGTCGGCAGCAGCCGTGGCCCATGCGCAAGACTTCAAAATGGGCTTTGTCAACACCGAGCGCATCTTCCGCGAGGCCGATGCAGCCAAACAGGCGCAGGGCAAACTGGAGCAGGAGTTTTCCAAGCGCGAAAAAGAGCTGGTTGAGACCGGTAACGCCATCAAGGCGGCCTCTGACAAGCTCGAGCGGGAAGCGCCTACATTGTCCGAGTCCCAGCGCGTGAACCGCCAAAAACAGCTGGTCGAGCAAGACCGCGAGTTCCAGCGCAAGCGTCGCGAATTCCAGGAAGACCTGAATTCCCGCAAGAACGAAGAGCAGCAACTTGTCATTGAGCGCGCAAACCGTGCGGTCAAGCAAGTGGCCGAGTCTGAAAAATACGACGTTATCTTCCAGGACGCGGTGTACGTGAACCCCAAACACGACATCACCGACAAGGTGCTCAAGTCCCTCAACGCCGCGGGCAAGTAAACGCCTGCGCCCATTGTTGTGTCCCTGACGCTTGAACACATCGTCAACACCCTGGGCGCTGAGCTGTCCGGGCCTGCAGATCGGCTGATCGAAGGCCTGGCTCCGCTGCAAACGGCTGGGCCAGCGCAGCTGAGTTTCCTCAGTCATCCTAAATACATTTCCCAGTTGGCCCAGACGAGGGCAGGCTGCGTGATTCTCAAGCCAGAGTTTCTGACCGCTTTGCCTGAAGGGGTTGCAGCCATCGTGGTGGCTGACCCCTATTTGTACTTTGCGCGATTGACCCGTTTGTGGAAGCAAACCCATCGCTCGGCTGACCCTACAGGTATCCATCCCACAGCTGTGGTGCATCCAAGTGCGCATATAGCGCCCGATGCCAGCATTGGCCCTTTGTGTGTGATCGAAGAGGGTGCCCGTGTCGGTTCGGGTTCTGTGTTGCGCTCAAGGGTCACGCTGGGCTATGACTGCCAGATTGGCGAGCGCTGCATAGTGCATGCAGGCGTGGTGATCGGTGCTGATGGTTTTGGCTTTGCACCCGTGCAAGGCACTTGGGAAAAAATCGAACAACTGGGTGCTGTACGCATTGGCAACGATGTGGAAATTGGTGCCAACACCTGCATTGACCGTGGTGCTTTGGATGACACCGTCATTGAAGACGGTGTCAAGCTCGACAACCTGATCCAGATCGGTCACAACGTGCACATTGGCGCGCATACCGCCATGGCAGGTTGTGTCGGGGTGGCGGGCAGTGCACGGATTGGTGCGCATTGCACTGTGGGTGGTGGAGCCGTGGTGCTGGGACACCTGACGCTGGCTGACCATGTGCACATTTCAGCTGCTACCGTGGTGACGCGCTCCATCACCAAGCCGGGCCAGTACACTGGCATGTTTCCCTTGGACGAAAATGCCAAGTGGGAGAAGAACGCCGCTTCACTCAAGCAACTGCATCAGCTGCGCGATCGTATCAAGCGCATCGAACAACAACATCCGCAACAGGAACCATGACCATGATGGACATTCATCAAATTCTCAAACAACTGCCACACCGTTACCCCATTTTGCTGGTGGACCGGGTGGTCGAGTTGGAGAAGGGCGTGCGCATCAAGGCGCTCAAAAATGTGACCATCAACGAGCCCCATTTCACGGGCCACTTTCCGCATCGTCCGGTCATGCCGGGCGTGCTGATGCTCGAAGCCCTCGCGCAAGCCGCTGCCTTGCTGGCGTTCGATACGCTGGGCACTGCCCCCGACGATAAAACGGTGTACTACTTTGCCGGTATTGACGGTGCACGTTTCAAGCGCCCGGTGGAACCCGGTGACCAACTGATTCTGGATGTAACCTTGCTGCGCATGAAAGCTGGTATTTTCAAATTCGGCGCCAAAGCCTGGGTGGGTGATGAGGTGGCTGTGGAGGCTGAACTCATGTGCACCATGCGCACGATTGCCTGAGTAGCAGACAGATGACGCGTATTCACTCCACAGCGTTGGTGGACCCCGGTGCCCAGATTGACAGCAGTGTCGAAATTGGGCCTTACACAGTCATTGGCCCACACGTGAAGATTGGCGCGGGCACCACGGTGGGTGCTCATTGCGTGATCGAGGGCCACACCACCATTGGTCAGGACAACCGCATATTCCAGTTCAACTCTCTGGGTGCGATTCCGCAGGACAAGAAGTACAAAGGTGAGCCCTGCGAGTTGCGCATTGGTGACCGCAACACGATTCGCGAGTTTTGCACCTTCAACATCGGTTCGCCAGGCGATCTGGGCTACACCGCGCTGGGCAATGACAACTGGGTCATGGCCTATGTGCACTTGGCACACGACTGCGTGGTTGGCAAC
>CAZPTM010000083.1:2621-7057 GCA_964589665.1 uncultured Limnohabitans sp.
TGACAACTGGGTCATGGCCTATGTGCACTTGGCACACGACTGCGTGGTTGGCAACAACACGATTTTTGCCAACAACACGCAATTGGCGGGCCATGTGCATGTGGATGACTGGGTCATTCTGGGGGGCTTCACGGTGGTGCACCAGTTCTGCCGCATCGGTGCCCATGCGTTTACCGCCATGAACAGCCTGCTGTTCGGTGACCTGCCGCCGTTTGTCATGGCACAAGGTCAGCCTGCACAAGCGCGCGCCATGAACTTTGAGGGTTTGCGCCGTCGTGGCTTCTCACCCGAGCGTATTCGTGCGGTCAAAGCCATGCATAAGCTGCTCTACCGCCAATCCCTGACGCTGGATCAGGCCAAGAGCGAAATTGCGCAGCTAGCGCAATCCATTCCTGAAGCGCAAGCCGATGTGGACATGATGGTCAACTTTCTGGCTGCAGGCACACCCGAGCGGGGCATTGTGCGGTGAGTGCGCCAAGCCCGCTTGCGACACAAGCCCCCGAGGGGGCTTTGTCGTTTGCCATGGTCGCAGGCGAAGTCTCGGGCGATCTGCTGGCCGCCTTGCTCATCGAAGGGTTGCAGCAGCGCTGGCCGCAGGCGCAAGGTAGGGGTATTGGTGGCCCCGCCATGCAGGCGCGTGGTTTCCATGCGCAGTGGTCTTACGAAAAATTGGCGGTGCGCGGTTACTTTGAAGTCCTGCGCCATTACCGCGAGATCGTGGGGATCCGCAAACAATTGCGTGAGCAATTAGTCGCCCAAGCCCCGGATGTGTTCATCGGTGTGGATGCACCCGATTTCAACCTCGACCTGGAAGCCGCTTTGCGCGAGAAGGGTATTCCCACGGTGCATTTTGTGTGCCCGTCCATCTGGGCCTGGCGAGCGGAGCGCATCGAGAAGATTCGCCGCAGTGTGGATCACATGCTGTGCATTTTCCCGTTTGAAGAAGACTTGTTGCGAGAGCAGGGTGTGCCAGCCACCTACGTGGGGCACCCTTTGGCGCCAGGCATTCCCATGCATCCGGATCGAGCCGCTGCGCAACAGCTGTTGGGATTGGACGCCGACAGGCCCGTGGTGGCTTTGCTGCCTGGCAGTCGCCGCTCAGAGATTGACCAGCTTGCAGGCCGCTTTGTACAGGCTGCGCAGCGCATGTTGCAAGAAAAACCAGAACTTCAATTCGTGCTGCCTGCAGTGCCGGCCTTGCATGCGCATGTGCAGGCCGCCGTGCAGCAGGCCGGTGGACTCAAGAATCTGGTCTTGCTCAAAGGCCAATCGCACGCTGCGTTGACTGCTTGTGATGTGACGCTGATCGCCAGTGGTACGGCTACATTAGAGGCGGCCTTGTTCAAGCGCCCCATGGTCATTGGCTACCACATGAACGCCTTGAGTTGGGCCATCATGCGGCGCAAAAAACTGCAGCCGTGGGTCGGGTTGCCCAACATCCTGTCGCAGGACTTTGTGGTTCCCGAACTGCTGCAAAACGACTGCACGCCCGAGCGTCTGGCTCATGAAACCCTGCAATGGTTGGGCGACCCACAACGCGTGGCGCGAGTGCAGCAGCACTTTGAAACCATGCACCAGACCCTGATTCGCCCTACGGCGCAACTGGCCACCCATGCGATCGAAAAAGTCCTTGGCCGTTAAAAGCCCTCTTGTTGACCAGCAGCCCTTCAACTTTGACGGGCCAGGCTTGATTGCGGGTGTTGATGAAGCGGGTAGGGGGCCGCTGGCGGGTCCGGTGGTGGCTGCTGCTGTTGTACTGGATGAGCAACGCCCCATTGCCGGGCTCAATGACTCCAAAAAACTCACTGCGCGCAAACGTGAGCAGTTGTTTGACGAAATTCGCGCCAAGGCTTTGTGCTTTTGCATTGCACAGGCCAGTGTTGAGGAAATCGATACCCTCAATATCCTGCAAGCCACCCTGCTGGCCATGCAGCGCGCGGTGCAGGGCCTGCGGCTCAAGCCGGCAAAAGTGCTGGTCGATGGCAATCGCTTGCCTGTGCTCGATGTCCGTGCTGAAGCCATTGTTCAAGGCGATGCCAAAGTGCCGGCCATTTCTGCGGCCTCGATTTTGGCCAAGGTGCATCGCGACCGCATGTGCGATGCCTGGCACGAAACCTACCCCGACTACGGCTTTGACCAGCACAAAGGTTATGGCACTGCGGTGCACCTGCAAGCCTTGCAACGCCTGGGGCCGACGCCTTGGCACCGCATGACGTTCGCGCCGGTGCGCGCCAGCCTGATTTCACACAGACCCAACCATGATTGAAATCACCTCCCGCGATAACCCTTTGCTCAAGCAAATTCGCAAGCAAATCCAGGATCCTGCGGGTTACCGCAAGTCTGGCCAGGTCTGGGTGGAAGGCGAGCACTTGTGCTCTGCAGCCTTGCTGCGCGGCTGCGTACCCGAGGCGCTGTTGGTCAAACGCAGCGCGTGGGAGCGCCAACCCCCTCCAGGCGCGGATTTGGCCCGCAAATGCCTGGTGGTGGAAGACGCTTTGTTTGTTGAGCTCAGTACGCTCGAATCGCCCGCTGAATATGGTTTTTTGCTGTCTTGGCCCGGACTGCTCCATGCCGATGTGCACACGCCCACTGTGGTGCTTGACCGCCTGCAGGACCCTGGCAATGTGGGCGCGATTTTGCGCAGTGCTTCGGCCTTTGGTTTCAAGCAAGTGCTGGCCATCAAGGGCACGGTGGCCATGTGGTCACCCAAGGTGCTTCGTGCTGGCATGGGCGCGCATTTCGGTTTGCGCTTGGTGGAGGGGGCAGACCTGGCTGCTGTGCAGGCGCTGCAGCTGCCCATCTTGACGACTGATGTGCACGAAGGCCCGTATCTGCACGAGCTCATTCGCCATCAACAACTGCCTGCGGTCTGCGCATGGATCATGGGTCATGAAGGGCAGGGTGTGAGCCAAGAACTGGCCGCTTTGGCCGGGCAAAAGGTCCGCATTGCTCAGCCTGGCGGCGAAGAGTCGCTTAATGTGGCCACCGCTGCAGCCATTTGTCTGCATGCCAGCGCTACAGCCGGGCAATCCTGAGCCAAAACAGGGTTTTTGAGGGGTAAACCTCTGTAAGCTCTGGGCTATAATCAAGGGCTTTCCCGCATTAACCCGTACGCCCAGCTCGAAACACCGGCCCCTTCCTCGAACAAGCAGCCGCAGGTTTGTCCTGTCCAGCGCTGAGGCGTACCCGAACCATACCGGAGAACCCAGTGCTTTTGTCTCTTCAGGGAACCTTCCCACCCGCCATCCTGGCGCTTGCAGACGGCACGGTCTTTATCGGCAACTCCATCGGAGCCAATGGCTCCACCGTCGGTGAGGTGGTGTTCAACACTTCCATCGTCGGTTATCAGGAAATCCTCACAGACCCCAGCTATTGCCAGCAGATCGTCACGCTGACGTATCCGCACATCGGCAACTATGGTGTCAACCCTGAAGATGTCGAGGCCGACAAGGTCCATGCTGCAGGCCTCATCATCAAAGACCTGCCTTTGCTGGCGTCCAACTTCCGCAGCACCCAGTCGCTGTCGGACTACCTCAAGGACAACGGCACGGTGGCCATCGCCAACATCGATACCCGCAAGCTGACCCGTGTACTGCGCACCCAAGGTGCGCAAAACGGTGCCATCGTGGGTCTGGCTGCTGGCCAAGAGGTGACTCAAGCCGTCATTGATCAAGCGATTGCTGCTGCCAAGGCTGCGCCCTCCATGGCCGGTCTGGACCTGGCCCAAAAAGTTACTGTGGCGCAAGGCTACGACTGGACGCAGACCGAATGGAAACTCGGCACGGGCTATGGCGAGCAAACCACCCCCAAATTCCATGTGGTGGCATACGACTTTGGCGTCAAGAAAAACATCTTGCGCATGCTGGCCGAGCGCGGCTGCAAAGTCACCGTGGTGCCCGCCAAGACGCCTGCTGCCGAAGTGCTCAAGCACAAGCCTGACGGTATCTTCCTGTCCAATGGCCCCGGCGACCCGGAGCCATGCGATTACGCCATCAACGCCGCGCGCGAACTCATCGAAACCGGCACGCCCACCTTCGGCATTTGCCTGGGTCACCAGATCATGGCTCTGGCCTCGGGTGCCAAGACCTTCAAAATGAAGTTTGGCCATCACGGGGCCAACCACCCGGTCAAAGACCTGGACACGGGCCGCGTCAGCATCACCAGCCAGAACCATGGTTTTGCGGTTGACGAAAAATCCTTGCCTGCCAACCTGCGCGCCACTCACGTGTCGCTGTTTGACGGCACGCTGCAGGGCCTGGCCCGCACCGACAAGCCCGCGTTCTGCTTCCAGGGTCACCCCGAATCCTCGCCCGGTCCGCACGACATTGCCTACCTTTTTGACCGCTTCATCAAGCTGATGGAGGGCAAGTAATCATGCCAAAGCGCACAGACATCAAAAGCATCCTCATCATCGGCGCCGGCCCGATCATCATCGG
>CAZPTM010000084.1:0-7051 GCA_964589665.1 uncultured Limnohabitans sp.
TCATCACCTCCAGCTACGGCCTGGGCGAGACGGTGGTGCAGGGCGCCGTCAACCCCGACGAGTTCTATGTGCACAAACCCATGCTGGCAGCAGGCAAGCGCGCGGTGATTCGCCGCAACCTGGGCTCCAAGCTGATCCAGATGGTGTTTTCCACACCCGAAGAAAAAGCCGCCAGCGGCAAGCTGGTCAAGACAGTGGATGTGCCCACCGAGCTGCGCAACCGCTACAGCCTCACCGATGCCGACGTCGAGCAGCTGGCCCACTACGCGCTGGTGATCGAAAAGCACTACGGCCGCCCGATGGACATCGAGTGGGGCAAGGACGGCAACGACGGCCAGCTCTACATCTTGCAGGCTCGTCCCGAAACCGTGAAGAGTCAGGCCAAGGGCCAGGCCGAGTTGCGCTACAAGCTCAAGGGTCATTCCACTGTGCTGGCAGAGGGGCGCGCCATTGGCCAGAAGATCGGTACCGGCCCGGTGCGTCTGGTGCACAACATTTCCGAGATGGACAAGGTCCAGCCCGGCGACGTGCTGGTGACCGACATGACGGACCCGAACTGGGAGCCGGTGATGAAGCGTGCCAGCGCCATCGTGACCAACCGCGGTGGTCGCACTTGCCACGCCGCCATCATCGCGCGCGAGCTGGGTATTCCTGCTGTGGTGGGCTGCGGCCATGCCACCGAGCAACTCAAGGACGGCACGCTGGTGACGGTGAGTTGCGCCGAGGGTGATACCGGCCGCATTTACGATGGTCTGCTGGAGACCGAGGTAACCGAAGTCAAGCGCGGCACCATGCCCGAGATTCCGACCAAAATCATGATGAACGTGGGCAACCCCCAGCTGGCGTTTGACTTTGCCCAGCTGCCCAACGCCGGTGTGGGCCTGGCGCGTCTGGAATTCATCATCAACAACAACATCGGCGTACACCCCAAGGCTATCCTGGACTACCCGGCCATCGATGCCGACCTGAAAAAGGCGGTGGAGTCCGTGGCCCGAGGCCACGCGTCGCCCCGTGCTTTCTACGTTGACAAGGTGGCCGAAGGTGTTGCCTCGATCGCGGCGGCCTTCTGGCCCCGTCCGGTCATCGTGCGCCTGTCGGACTTCAAGAGCAACGAGTACCGCAAACTGATCGGCGGCAGCCGCTACGAGCCCGAGGAAGAAAACCCGATGCTGGGTTTCCGGGGTGCTACACGCTACATCAGCGAGGACTTCGGGGAAGCTTTTGCCATGGAGTGCGAAGCCCTCAAGCGCGTGCGTGGCGAGATGGGCCTGACCAACGTGCAGGTGATGGTGCCCTTTGTGCGCACGCTCAAGCAGGCCGAGCGCGTCACGCAGCTCCTGGCCAGCCACGGTCTGGTGCGCGGTGAGAAAGAGCTCAAGCTGATCATGATGTGCGAGGTGCCGACCAACGCCATCCTGGCCGACCGCTTCCTGCAGTTCTTCGATGGCTTCTCGATCGGCTCCAACGACCTGACCCAGCTGACCTTGGGCTTGGACCGCGACTCAGGCATGGAATTGCTGGCCGCTGATTTTGACGAACGCGACCCAGCCGTGACCACCTTGATCGAACAGGCCATCAAGGCCTGTCTGGCTCAGGGTAAGTACATCGGCATCTGTGGCCAGGGTCCCAGTGACCATCCGGATTTTGCCCGTTGGTTGATGGAGCAGGGCATCAGCTCGATTTCGCTGAACCCCGATACGGTGGTCGAAACCTGGACCCAGTTGGGCAAAGCTGCCTGACACTGATCCCTCATGGGTCCTGAGGAGCACTCATCGGTCACGCCAGCGGCATACCGCTGGCGTTTGCACCGTAATGTGCTGCTCTATATTGTCTTGCTGCTCAGTTTGATTGGCATTTTGGCTTGGTCCGAGAGCCAAGGGCTGTCGCGAAACCTGATCGGTCCGATCTTTTTGTTCGCGACCGTCATGATTTATGCCCTGATTGGCATTTCTGGGCGGACATCAGACGAAGCCGAGTATTACGTGGCCGGCCGTCGTATTCCGGCCATGTACAACGGTATGGCCACGGCAGCTGACTGGATCAGTGCTGCCTCCTTCATCAGCCTTGCCGGGGCTTTGTACCTGCAGGGATTTTCAGGTGCTGGCCACCAGCCAGGTGGCTTGGCCTATATCTTGGGTTGGACGGGCGGGTTTTGCCTGGTCGCTTGGTGGATTGCCCCTGCCTTGCGAGGTATGAATCTCTACACGGTGCCAGATTTTTTCCAACGCCGTTTTGGAGGCAGTTGGCCGCGTATCCTCGCCGCTTGGGCCGCGGTGTTGACCTCGTTTACCTATGTTGTCGCGCAAATTTACGGTATTGGCCTGATCGCTTCGCGCCTGACGGGCGTGCAATTTGAAATCGGAATTTTGCTGGGCTTGGGTGGTGTGCTGCTGTGTTCTTTTTTGGGCGGTATGCGCGCCATCACCTGGACGCAAGTGGCTCAATACATCATTGTGTTGCTGGCTTTTCTAATCCCTGTGTCATGGCTGGCTTATCGGCAGCTGGGCACGCCTGTAGCCGTGGTGGCTTATGGCAGCCAGCTGGCGCGCATCGGGCAACTTGAGCAGCAGTTGATAGATGACCCCGCTGAAATTGATGTGCGCCATGAATATGCACGACGTGCTCAGGAGTTTGAACGAAAGTTGGAAGATGTTCCAAGCGCGTTAAAGCAAGAGCGTGAGCGGTTGGAGTTGAGGATACGTGAGCTCAAAGTCAACGGTGCCGACTACAACCAGATTGCGCAAGCGCGCCGAGAACTGGTGGCACTGCCGAAAGATGTCGCCATGGCGCATGAGTTGTGGACACGTGCGCATCAAGATTCGCAAGAACGATCGCAGCCCTTGGGTGGAATGCCCAGGCATACACAGGCTTTTCAAGGTGATCCACAAGGCAGCAATCCGGAGCGCCTGGCTTTTACCGAGTCGAGGTTGAATTTTTTGGCCTTGATCTTTTGCTTGATGCTGGGTACCGCTGGCATGCCCCATTTGTTGACGCGTTTTTACACAACATCCAGCGTGGCGCAGACCCGAACCTCTGTCGCTTGGTCTCTGTTTTTCATTGTGTTGCTGTATTTGAGTGTGCCGGCTTTGGCCGTGTTGGTGAAGTTCGAGGTCATGCACAACCTGGTGGGAAGCAGTTTCGAAGATTTGCCTTCCTGGCTGGCGCAGTGGGCCCGAGTGGATCCTGCTCTGGTCGAGGTGGCCGACATCAATGGGGATCGGCGATTGCAGTTTGGCGAGTTGCGTATGGGAGCTGACATGGTCATGCTGGCCATGCCCGAGCTCGGCAGCATGCCATTTGTCATTGCGGGACTGGTTGCGGCTGGGGGCTTGGCAGCGGCGCTCTCGACGGCAGATGGACTGCTTTTGACCATTGGCAATGCATTGGTGCACGATCTTGGGTGGGGGCGCCGGCGCATGCCGCTCAATGCGGAAGGGCAGGTGATTGCCTCCAAATTTGCGCTTCTGGCTGTGGCTATGGTGGCGGCTTTTGTGGCAGCGCTCAAGCCCGCCGAAATCCTTTCGTTGGTTTCGGCATCTTTTTCCTTGGCCGCCTCTGCCTTTTTCCCGGCCATGGTGTTGGGCCTGCATTGGCGGCGCTTGACCCGCAGAGCTGCCGTTGCCGGCATGATCACCGGGTTTGGGGTGACTGCTGGGTATATGTTCCTTAATGCACCGTTGGTGCGTTCTTCGTGGGGTTTGCTGCCGGATGCGGGACTTTGGTGGGGCATTCAGCCGATCAGTGCTGGCGTTTTTGGCGTACCCGCAGCATGCTTGGTCATGCTTGTACTTTCCCTATGGCCTACAGCAGGCGCGGTTCAGGATAGTACAAGCTCTTAATCCGGGCTATAATCACAGGCTTACCTTGCCGCACCCTTGACCGACGCCGGGGGCGGTTTTTCCAATCTTTTGGTTCATCCACAAGGAGTACGAATGCGTCATTACGAAATCATTTTGCTGATCCATCCGGATCAGAGCGAGCAAGTGCCCGCCATGCTGGAGCGCTACAAGGGCATGATCACCCAAGGTGGTGGTCAGATCCATCGCGTGGAAGACTGGGGTCGCCGTCAACTGGCTTACCAGATCAACAAGCTGGCCAAGGCTCACTACCTGTGCCTGAACATCGAAGCCGACCAGGCTGTGATGGGCGAGCTCGAACACGCCTTCAAGTTCAACGATGCCGTTTTGCGTCACCTGACCGTGCAGAAGAAGAAAGCCGACACCGGCGCCTCTTCCATGATGAAGACCGTCGAGCGCGAAGAAGCACGCAAGGCTCAACAGGCTGATTTCGCAGCCTGATTGCCCCAGACCCTTACGGAGTGAACCAGACCCGATTGGCTGCCCGTATCGTTGAGCGTGACGCTCTTCGCTACACCCCAGCCGGGTTGCCCGCCCTGGACCTGCTGCTGGAACATGAATCCCAGCTTCAACAGGATCAAGGCATCAGGCAAGTCAAGTTAAGCCTTCGAGCGCAGGCCATCGGTACGTTGGCCGAGCAGCTTCAAAAGGCCCCACTTGGCAGCGCCTTCAGGTTCTCTGGCTTTTTGGCCAATATTCGACAAGGTCAACGTGTGATTTTGCACATCCAAGAGTTTCAGCAAGATTAATTTCAGGAGGCCCCATGGCCACGTTCAAAAAATTTGACAAAAACAAGCGCCCCAAGCGCAACACCCAGTCCCTGCTGTTCAAGCGCAAGCGTTTCTGCCGCTTCACCGTGGCTGGCGTGGAAGAAATCGACTACAAAGACGTCGACACCCTGCGTGACTTCATTGCCGAAAACGGCAAGATCATTCCCGCTCGTCTGACCGGTACCCGCGCTATTTACCAGCGCCAGCTCAACACCGCCATCAAGCGCGCACGCTTCCTGGCCCTGTTGCCCTACACCGACCAGCACAAGGTCTGAGGAGAAACAACATGCAAGTGATCCTGCTCGAAAAAGTTCTCAACCTGGGCAATCTGGGTGACATCGTCAAGGTCAAGGACGGTTACGCACGTAACTTCCTGATCCCTTCTGGCCGCGCTCGTCGCGCCACTGAAGCCAACAAGGCCGAATTCGAAGCCCGTCGTGTCGAGCTCGAAAAAGCCGCTGCAGCCAAGCTGGCTGAGGCACAGGCTCTGGGTGAGAAGCTCTCTGGTCTGACCGTTAAACTGACCCAAAAGGCTGGTGTTGATGGTCGTCTGTTTGGTTCCGTAACCAACCACGACATTGCCGAAGAACTCACCAAACAAGGCTTCGCCGTGGCTAAAGCCCAGGTGCGTATGCCCAACGGTCCGATCAAGACCGTCAGCGAGTCTTCTGTGTCCGTGGCTCTGCACACCGATGTGGTGGTGGAAGTCAACGTGAGCGTGTACGGCGAAACCGCCTGATCCTGCGCACTCTGCAATAAGCCGCCGGCGAAAGCAGGCGGCTTTTTCATTTTCAGGCACTCAATTTATCCACTTGCCATACCCGTTCATGCACTTGTGTTGCACCGTTTATCCACAGGGTTATGCAATGACGCGTAGCGTGCTCCGGGCTAAGATGCTGCTTTAACTGTTGCGAATTCATGAGTTCTGCCGTTTTCCCTCCCTCTTTTGATGAAGCCATGGCTGTGGCAACCCTGGATCCGCAAATTGCTCAGCTGCGCGTGCCACCGCACTCTATTGAGGCCGAGTCCAGTGTGCTGGGTGGTTTGTTGCTGGACAACGGCGCCTGGGACCGGGTGGGGGACTTGTTGGTGGATTCGGACTTTTACCGTCACGAACACCGCTTGGTGTATGCCGCCATTGGGGCATTGATCAACGCCTCCAAACCGGCCGATGTGATCACCGTTCATGAGCAACTGCAGTCCTTGGGCAAGTCCCAGGAAGTGGGTGGCTTGTCCTATCTGAACGCGCTGGCCCAGTATGTACCCAGTGCCAGCAATATTCGCCGCTATGCCGAAATCGTGCGGGAGCGTTCCATCCTGCGCAAGTTGGTGGCGGCCAGTGATGACATTGCCACCGCCGCTTTCAACACCCAGGGCCGGGCAGTCGACAAAATTCTGGACGAGGCTGAGCAAAAGATCTTCAACATTGGCGAAGAAGGTTCGCGCATGAAGCAGGGCTTTCAGTCCATGGACACTCTGGTGGTGGACCTGCTCGACCGCGTGTCCGAAATGGCTGACAACCCCAATGACATCACCGGTGTGCCCACTGGGTTCTATGACCTAGACCGCATGACTTCGGGCCTGCAACCGGGTGACTTGGTGGTGCTGGCGGCGCGTCCATCCATGGGCAAAACAGCGTTTGCCGTCAACATCGCTGAACACGTGGCCTTGAACGAGGGGCTGCCGGTGGCGGTGTTTTCCATGGAAATGGGGGCCTCCCAGCTGGCAGTGCGTATTGTGGGTTCGATTGGCCGCGTTGACCAAGGACACCTGAGAACAGGCAAACTCACCGATGACGAGTGGCCGCGCCTGACCGAGGCCATTGAGCGTCTGCGTACCGTGTCCCTGCACATTGATGAAACACCTGGACTCACACCCAGTGAGTTGCGCGCCAACTCGCGCCGGTTGGCCCGCCAATGCGGCAAGCTGGGTCTGATCGTGGTGGACTACCTGCAGTTGATGAGCGGCTCCAGCGGCTCGGACGGTGACAACCGCGCCACGGAGCTGGGCGAAATTTCCCGGGGCCTGAAAATGCTGGCCAAGGAATTGCAGTGCCCGGTCATTGCGCTGTCGCAGCTTAACCGCGGCGTGGAGCAGCGCACCGACAAGCGCCCCATGATGAGTGACTTGCGTGAATCCGGCGCCATCGAGCAGGATGCGGACATCATCATGTTCATCTACCGCGATGACTACTACAACAAGGACTCCAAAGATCCTGGCGTGGCCGAAATCATCATCGGCAAGCAGCGTAACGGCCCCACCGGGACCGTACGCTTGGCGTTCCTGAAACCCTTGACCCGCTTCGAGAGCCTGGCCGGCGGTGGCATGGGCGGCGACGACTTTTAAAGTACGTCGCTGGCAAAGTCGGCCAGCCTAGAGCGCTCGCCACGTGCCAAGGTGATGTGGCCGTTGTGGGCCCAGCCC
>CAZPTM010000085.1:0-7039 GCA_964589665.1 uncultured Limnohabitans sp.
GTGGCCTGCACAAAGGCCAGCACCTGGTTTTTTTGGACCAGCCAGCTGTGCACCCGGCTTTTGAGCACTGGCGTTTTGCCCGGTGAGCCCAGGCCTTTGCCGTGCACCACCCGCACGCAACGCACGCCTTGGCGATGACACTCGCGAATGAATTCGGCCAGCGCCAGCCGCGCTTCGTCGGTGCGCAGGCCATGCAGATCGATCTCGCGTTGAATGGTCCAGTCGCCTTTGCGCAGCTTGCGCACCACATCCGGGCCAATGCCGGGACGCTTGAAGCTCAAGGCCTCGTCGGTGTCGAGCAAGGTGCTGACATCAAACTCATCGCTCAGGGCGTCTTTGAGCACGGCCTGTTCATCCTTTTGCCTTTGCAACGGTACGGGAGGAACGGCCTGCGGCGTGGGGATATGTCGCTCTGTGTGCGATAAAGGTTTAACCACGCCCACCGCTCGCGCAAACAACTCCCTCTCGCGGCGTTCGCGCTCTTGCGCCTCAGCCAGCTCTCGCGCTTGCAGCTGTGCCAACTCGCGTTCTTGCTGGAGCTGCTTCTGGATCTTTTTGAGGTCTTGCAGGCTTTGGATTTTCATCAGACACCTGCGCGGTTGCGCATCCAGTCAGCAGTCTGGAAAAAGCTTTGGTTGAGTCTTTGGTGCAGGGCCGGGTCCACGCTCACCTCTGTCATGGCCTGATCCATGCAGGCCAGCCATTGGTCGCGCTCAGCAATCCCAATGGAAAATGGCATGTGCCGCATACGCAGACGCGGGTGACCAAACCTGTCTTCAAAGTAGGAAGGGCCACCCAACCAGCCACACAAGAACCAGAACAACTTGTCTCGTGCGTCGTCCAAGGTGCTGCCATGAACCGAGCGCAGCAGTTCGTACTGTGGCTCCAGGTCCATCAAGTCATAAAACCGGTCCACCAGCAGTCGCACTTGGGCCTCGCCCCCAATCCACTCAAAAGGGGTTTCAAAAGGTGGTTTTTCTTCAATGTTCATACGGGCATTATCCCGATCAATCCTGAGCCACGCGCAATGTCTGCACCACGCTTTGACCCAACAAACCGCGAAGGGCCAAGTGCCCGGTCAGCAACGCCAGAACTGCCCCCACCAGCCCACCTGCAGGCAGCATCCACCAAGACACTGCCCAAGGCAGGTCCAACACCTGTCGCGCAAGTGTCCAGCCAAGCGCCAAGGCGCTTGAGGTGGCCAACACACCCGCCAAGAGCCCCTGCAACCCCAGCTCCAGCGCCTGCATGCTGGCTAAACGCTGATGGCTGGCACCCAATGCACGCCAGACAGCGTATTCATGCACCCGTTGTTTGCGCCCGGCGTCCAAGACCGTCCAGAACACCAACAATCCCGACAGCAGGCTCAGGCCAAACAAGCTTTGCAACGCGCCCATGACTTGGTCAAGCATGCGCTGGATCTGGCCCAGCGTTTGCCGCAGATCCACCGTGGTGACGTTGGGGAACTGACGCACCAGCTGCGCATCCAAGGCTTCAACCGCCTCCGCTGAGCGCAAAGTCGCCAGGTAGGTGGTTGGCCACTGGGGCATGCTGGCCACGGGGTAGAGCATGAAGAAGTTGGCCCGCATCGATGTCCAGTCCACCTTGCGTACCGATGTAATGACCGCTTCGTGCACCACTCCGGCCATGTCAAAACCCACGCGGTCGCCCAGCTTCAAACCCAACGTTTTGGCCAACCCATCTTCGACGCTGACTTGGCCACTGTCGCCAGATTGCCACTGGCCTTGAAGAAGTGTGTTTTGCTCAGGCAATGCGCTGGTATAGGACAGGTTGAACTCACGTTCAACCAGGCGCTGCGCCCGATCGCCCTCGAAGTCTTCTGCCTTGACCGCTTGTCCATTGATGCTGACCAGGCGACCGCGCACCATGGGAAACCAGTCCACCAATTCGGCACCGGACTGCGCCACAAAGCTGCGAAAAGCTGTCTGCTGATCGGGCTGCACATTGATCACGAAATGATCTGGCGCATTCGCTGGCGTCACCTGGCGCCAGCTGCTGAGCAGATCGGTGCGCAACAGCAGCATCAAAGCCAATGCCATCAGGCCCAAGGCCATGGCACTGACTTGCACGACCGTGAGACCTGGTCGCGCCGTGAGCTGCTTGAGGGCCATGCCCAAACTGCCGCCCCACCCTCCTGGTAGCAGGGCAGCCACACGCACCAACGCACCAGCCAGCAATGCAAACACCAGCGCTGCCAACACAAAGCCCACCAGCGTCATGCCCACCAAACGGGCATCCTGCCCAAATAGCAAAGTCACGCCGGCAAAAGCCAGCAAACCCAAAGCCATCATCAGCCAAACGCGCATTCCCGGCGCCTGCATTTGCTTGCGTAAAACGCGCATGGCTGGCACCTGAGCCAGTTGCAAGATCGGTGGCACACCAAAGCCCCACAAAAGCACCATGCCAGTGGCCACCGACAGCCCCCATGACCCAGCGCCTGCGGGGGGTAACTGAACCTGCCACAAGTCCTGCAATACGGACACTAGACCCCAATGCAGACCCCAGCCTGCGAGCGCCCCTAAACAGCAAGCCAAGGCGCCCGCCAGACTCAGCTGCACCAAGTAATTACCCAGCAATTGGGGTTGCGTTTGGCCCCACACCCTGCGCAGCGCGCAGGCGTCAAGCTGTTCGCGGGCATAGCTGCGCGCCGCCATGGCCAGAGCCACAGCACTGAGCACAGCGGTCAACAAGGCCACCAGATTCAGAAAGCTGCGTGCGCGCTCGAGGGTTTGTTGCATCTCGGGTCGACCAGAGCTGAGCGTTTCAATGCGGGTGCCCCGAAGCTTTTCCCGATCCATCCATGCCTGGGCTTGTGCTGTCCAGCTCTGGACGGACTCAGCCTTGCCAGCCACCACCAGGCGCCAGCTCAAACGGCTGGCCGGCTGCACCAGACCCGTGGCGGCCACATCCGCCGCATGCATCATGACCCTGGGTGCCAGACTCATGAAGCCCATTCCTCGGTCGGGCTCCTGCGCAATCACCCCAGCAACACGAAAGTGACTCAGTCCCAATTGAACAGCCTGTCCCACTTGCACAGACAGTTGGGAAAGCACGCTCTTATCAACCCAGACCTGACCACGTTGGGGTGCCCCTATCGTGCGTCCTGATTGCAGCTCAACAGCACCCATCAAGGGATAGGCATCATCCACTGCCTTGAGCGCTACCAGCACTGGAATTGCAGTGCCAGAAACTCCATCCGAGGGCTCTAAAGCGCTGGCCATGGAGGCCATGCTCAACTGCACACTTGTGCGCAGCCCTTGCGCACGCGCTGCATCCAGCACGGCATCGGGCACAGCCTGATCACTGACCCATGCGGCATCCCCCCCCAAGAGTTGATGGGCATCTCGCCACAATCCGGCCTGCAGGCGTTGGGACAAAAAAGCCACCGTAGACAAGGCCGCAACCGCCAGTGCCACAGAGCCCATCAGCAAACGTAGCGGCGGGGTACGCAACTCCCTGCGCAAGGTCAAAAACATAGAACGGAGCCGGGCAATGGACATCATGGCTGCACGATACCCGAAAGCTATCAACCCTAAGGAACAGGGTAATAAGCCTGATCAGTCGACAACTGGTGCACTGAACAGAGGAATGCGTAATGTGAACACCGTTTGCTGGCCAGGCAGGCTGTCAAACGCCAGTTCACCATCGTGGGCTTGCGCAATGGATCGGCTCAGCCACAAGCCCACACCCATGCCCTCAGCCTTGCTGCTCTTGAACAGATTGAACACGCTGCTTTGCTGATCCAGGGCAATGCCAATGCCGTTGTCGAGCACCCGGATCACAGCAAATCCATCCAGCATTTCGCCTTCGATCTGAATCCAGGTGGGACGCGTCTCGACCACGCTGGTCGCTTGCAAAGCGTTTTGCAGCAAGTTGAGCATGACTTGCTGCAACTGCACCGCATCGCCAAGAATCCACATGCCCGGCTGCAGATGCACACTCATCCGAACACCTTTTTCCCGGGCTGGGATTTTCAGAATGTCGGCAACATCCTTTACGAGCGCAGCCAAATCCAGTGGCTCATATTCCCCTTTGCCGGTTCTGAACAAATTGCGCAATTTACGAATGATGTCGCTGGCGCGCTGGGTATCGCTGAAAATGTTTTTCGCTACCATGCCCTCGGGGGTGGACTCGTCTGGATACTTCTGCTTGAGCCACTCGGCATGCAGTGAATTGGCCGCCAAGGGTTGGTTGAGTTCATGTGCAAAACTGGCCACCAAAGCCCCCATGCCAGCACTTTTATGGGAAAGGGTCAGCTGGCGAATCAATTCATCGCGCTCGCTGAGCATTTCACGTTGAATTTGCTGTTGCTGCAAAATCAAGCGGCTTCGCTCTTGTTCCTGCACCAGCGCACGCTCAGCTTGTAGACGCTGATCGTGAATTTGACCCACAAAAGCTTGAATGAAAGCAACGTTGATCAGGCTGATGCCCCAAAAACGGCTGACATACAACAAGAGCGAGGCTGGATCATCAGCATAAAACTCGACAGGGCTCCAGCCTTTCCAGATAGCCAGCGCTTTGAACGCAGAGGAGACTCCCAAAATCCAACCTGCACGCCGAATGGCACGGGCACCGGGCATTTTTCTTTGCGCCAACAGTGCGTTGCCAATGTGCACATACTGAAAAGAGTTGAGGGCGTAAAAGCCGTAAAACCACAGCAAATGCCAGAAATCGTGGGCGCCATACACAAACATCGCTACCGTAACGGCCACATAGGTGCCATTGACAAAGAGTTGTTCAAGCAACCATTTGCGGTTGTAGCTGTTGGACATTTTGCGCAGCGCCATTTGACGCCCCCAGATGCCCAGCATGAGCGGAAAGGCGCCCAGACACATCACCCACAGATCACTGATTTCTCCACGCAAACCCAGAGCGTACAGCGCCAGGGCACTGAGCATGCCCGAAGCGCTCCACATGGCCACCAAACGATTGTGATAGCGAGCCAAGCCTGACCAGATGGCACCATGGATCAGCAGATAAAGTGTGGCGATCATCCAGACAATCGTCCGGGGATCTATGTCGAGGTTAATGCTTGGCATTTGAGCTGATGACTTTCAGTATCAATTATGCCTACAAAATCACACTAAGAGACGATAAAACATTTACCTCAACAAGGGCAGGCGAAGAACAAAAACAGCGCCGTGGTCCAGCGGCGAAGCTTCGAAACCCAGATGTCCGCCATGCGCATTGACAATGGAGCGACTGAGCCACAAGCCCACCCCCATGCCTTGCGCCTTGGAAGTTTTGAACAAGGCAAATACGTCGTCTTGTCGCTCAAGGTCAATCCCGGGCCCGTTGTCTGCGATGCGCAACTCCATGTATTCCCCTCTGCATTCACATTGAACATCAATGAGCGGGTTGAGCACACGGGCTTCACTGAGAGCGTCCAGCGCATTGTTGAACAAGTTCAACACCACTTGTTGCAACTGCGTGACATCGCCACTGACCATGGCCTGCTCGGGCAGCGATGTTGACATTTGAACGCCCGCACGCTGACGACGCCCCTCCACAATGAGCAACAGATCGCGCACCAAGCCTGGGAAATTGATGGGGTCAAAGTGTTGGCTACGCGTCATGAACATGGAACGCAGCGTGCGTACAATCTGGCTGACCTTGAGCGCGTCCTTACGCATTTCCTCACCCAGTTGACTGGCTTGCTCAAGCCCCGAGAAGTTTTGCAGCAACGTGTCAACAATTTCGGTTTTAAGCACCAAAGCTGTCAACGGCTGGTTGACCTCGTGCGCAATACCAGCCACCAAGGCCCCCATGCCAGCACTTTTGTTGGACAAGGTGAGCTGTCGAATGATCTCTTCGCGTTCCTTGAGCAAAGTCTGGGTGGCTTGGGCGTGCTCTTGCAGCATTTGCGATCGTTGCTGCTCCAAAAGCACTTCCTTCTCCGCGCGTTGCCGGCCTTCCTGAATTTGTCCCACAAAGGCCTGCAGGAAGCCCACATTGATCAAACTGATGGCCACAAACTGTCCAATGAACACCACGGCTTGATCCCAGGCCATGGTGTAGAGGTCAAATTCACCCCAGCCCATCAATAAAGCAACGGTCTTGATCCCCAGGCTGAGACAAAAGGCTGCGCCAGCGAACTCGATCGCCCATGCACCTCCCAGTCCCATCTTCTTGCGCATGTCCCTGCCAATGAGCAGGTACTCCACTAAGTTGAGGGTGTAGAAGCCGTAAAAGAGCAGGACCAAGCGCGTCCAGTCACTGCCGTCTTGAATGTAGAAAATCAGTCCCCCACCCAGGTAGACCGCATTGAACAGAAGTTGCCACAGCAGCCAAGGGCGAGGAATGGGTCCGAGCATGGAGCGCAAGGTCAATTGCCGCCCAAGATTACCTCCCGCCATCAAGAGTTGGCCAATGATGACCAAAGTCCAGTCTGGCCAAACGCCGCGCATGCCCAGAAAAACCAGTCCAATCGAGCTGACGATTCCGGACAGGCTCCACGCAGCCACTGTGCGACTGCGGTACGAAATCAAACTGACCCAGATCGCTGCATGCAGCAACATGTAAAGAGCCGCATCCATCAGGTAGATGGTGCGTAGATCCAGAATCATTTATCCCCCACAAGTCAATCTTTTGAATGACTATAGGCGATTTTCGAATACGGTTGCCTCAGTAAGTTTCCAGGTGCAGACGGCCTTGCTTTTTAAGGTCCGCCCCAATGCTGTCCCAATCCAACCCTGCACTTTGAGCAATGTCACGCAGCGCCATGACCACGCCCTCTTCCATGCTTTTGAGGCCGCACACATAAAAGCAGGTGTTGCCGTCCTTGAGGAAAGCGGCAATGTCTGCGGCCCGATCGCGCATGGCGTCTTGCACATAGCGCTTGGGCTTGCCGGTTTCGCGTGAGAAGGCAAACTCGACGTCGATGAAGTCCTTGGGCAGCTTGTTGAGCGGACCAAAGTACGGCAGCTCGGCGGGCGTGCGTGCGCCAAAAAACAGCATCAGCTTGCCACCCTCGAACTTGCCGCTGGCACGCAGACGGCGGCGCCACTCGGTCATCGCA
>CAZPTM010000086.1:0-6878 GCA_964589665.1 uncultured Limnohabitans sp.
TGGAAATCGCCAGCCAGTTCCATACCGTGTTGCTGAGCAATGTTCCGGTCATGCCAGTCAAGCTGGCCTCCGAGGCGCGGCGTTTCACCTGGTTGATTGATGTGCTCTACGACCGCCGGGTCAAGCTCATTGTTTCAGCCGAAGTGGCCCCCGAGCTGCTTTATACCCAAGGGCCTCTGGCCCACGAATTTCCGCGTACTGTCTCGCGCCTCAACGAGATGCAGTCCGCCGAGTTTCTGTCGCTGGAACACCGCACCGTCAACACCCAACTGACATGAAGATCAAGCTGTCTGCCTTAATGCTGTGGAGTGCGTGCTGTCAGGTGCTGGCTCAGACACAAACGCCACCCCTACAGGCGCTGCAACACAGCCTCGATCAGCAGCGTGCAGAGATAGCTGCGCGCAAACAGGCAGTGATGGACGCACACTTCAAGATGCGTGAACAATGTTGGCAGCGCTTTGCTGTCAACGATTGCCTGCGTGATGTGCGCCGCGCCCAACGAAAGGCCCTCGAGCCCTTGCAAGCCGAGCAAATCGCGCTCAATGCTCGCGAGCGCAGCTTGCGCCTGCAAGCGCGTGAGCAACGTCTGCAGGATAAATCCAAACCATGAAGCTCTTGCTGGGAGAGGCCGCTTGAGCGATTTGCGGCAGGCGGTGGCGCAGGTGCTTCGCCCCGAAGGGCTGTTGAGCCAGTGTTTGCCTGATTTTCAGCCCCGCCAGGCGCAGCAGGACATGGCCGATGCTGTGAGCCAGACCATTGCCACAGGCGGGCAGCTGGTGGTGGAGGCGGGAACAGGCGTAGGCAAAACCTACGCCTATCTGGTGCCGACCTTGCTCAGTGGTCAGCGGGCCTTGATTTCAACCGCCACCAAAGCCTTGCAGGACCAGCTGTTTGCGCGCGATATTCCACGTCTGCTGCAATGGCTGGGTTTGCCGTTGCGGGTGGCTTTGCTCAAGGGGCGGGGCAGCTATTTGTGCCTGCACCGCATGGAGCAGGCACCTCACGGTTTTGCGCTGGATGCGCCGGGCATGCGCCATACCTGGCAGCGAGTGGAGCAGTGGTCGCGCCTGACCCGCACCGGTGACCTGGGCGAACTCACCGGGCTGGATGAGCACTCTGCCGTGCTGCCTTTGGTGACCTCCACGCGTGACAACTGTCTTGGCTCCATGTGTCCCAAGTACAAGTCCTGCCATGTGAATCTGGCCCGCAAAGAGGCGATGGCCGCAGATCTGGTGGTGATCAACCACCATCTGTTTTTTGCTGACATGGCTGTGCGCGAAAGTGGTGTGGCCGAGTTGTTGCCCAACGTGGGGGTCACGGTGTTTGACGAGGCGCACCAGCTCAACCAGATTGGCGTGCATTTTCTGGGCTCGCACATCTCATCCAACCAGTTGCTGGAACTGGCGCGCGATGCCTTAGCCAGTGCGCTGCAGTGGGCTAAGGGGCTCGCCGATTGGCAAGCACTTGCAGGCAGACTCGAAACCGCTGTACGCGATTGGCGCTTGAGTGCGGGGCACCGCCGCAATGCTGTGCGTCTGCGCTGGACTGAGGCTGCCCCCGAAGGCCTCCAGGAGGTCGAATGGAGACACGCGGTGCAAACCGTGGATGAGGCTTTGCTCCATTTGCAAAAAGCCCTGGAGATGGTGGAGGAGCTGTCGCCAGACTTGGCTCGCTTGCGCGAGCGCTGTGATCAAGGCCGCGAAAAACTGGCCACCTTTTCCGAACCCGTCCAACTGGGCCATGTGAGGTGGCTGGAGGTCTCGGCGCAGCTGCGCATGATGGACTCGCCCCTGGATATTGCCCAGGCCTTTGGCGACTGGGTTAAACCGGTTGTGCAGGGGCAGCCGATGGCCACGGTGACGCCTGATAACGCAGGCGCACTCATGCCGGTGCTGCCGACGAACCGCGCCTGGATTTTCACCTCGGCCACGCTGGGCGATGACTCACAACTGAGCTGGTTCACCGAACCGTGTGGTTTGCAACAGGCGCGCTGCATGCAGGTAGGCAGCCCCTTTGATTACGAACAGCAGGCAGGCTTGTTTGTGCCGCCCGATATGGTGCGACCTCAGGACCCTCGCCACAGCGAACAGGTGGCGCGTTGGGCAGAGCAGGGCGCGCGTTCCCTGCGGGGACGCACCCTGGTGCTGACCACTACTTTGTCGGCCATGCGCACGATTGGCGACTTGCTGCGCACGCATCTGGCGGATGACCCCGATTTGGAGGTACTGGTGCAAGGCGAGTGGCCCAAGCGCAAACTCATGGAGCGCTTTCGCCAGGCGATTGAGCAAGGTGACAAGGGGCTGGTCTTGGTCGGTTCAGCAAGTTTCTGGGAAGGTTTTGATGTGCCTGGTGAAGCCCTGCAGCTGGTGGTGATCGACAAACTGCCGTTTCCGCCACCGGGTGATCCTTTGGTGCAGGCGCGCAGCGAGCGCTTGCAGGAGCAGGGAAAGAGTGCGTTTGCGGACCACGCCTTGCCTGAAGCTGCCGTTGCCCTCAAACAGGGGGCCGGGCGTCTGATTCGCAGCGAGTTGGATCGCGGCCTATTGCTGATTGGTGATCCGCGACTGGTTCAGATGGCTTATGGCAAGCGGCTGCTGCGGGCCTTGCCGCCCATGCGCAGGCTGGAAAATGCTCAGGCCTTTGAGACGGCCTTGCAGCAGATCACCAGAACTTCCACCACGAGCTCTTGCTCTTGACCTGTTCCTGGTTGGCTTTCAGATAGCGTGAGTTCGGGTAGTTTTTTTCAAGTACGCGCTTTGCATCGTCACGCAGCTGGGGCATGTTCATGGCATCGTAGGACTTGACCAGGATGGCCAGTGCTTCTTCCACTGCAGGTACGCCCTGGTAATCATTAATGGCTTGTTGTGCGCGGTTGACAGCGGCCACATAGGCACCACGCGAGACGTAGTAGTTGGCCACATGCACTTCGTAAGCGGCCAGCGAATTCACGATGTAGACCATGCGCTGACGTGCGTCAGGCGTGTACTTGGAGTCCGGGAAACGAGTGCTCAGTTCCTTGAACGATTCATAGGCGTCCTTGGCCGCTTTTTGATCGCGTTCAGACAAGTCCTGGTTGGTGATGAACGAGAACAACCCTGTGTTGTCGTTGAAGTTCACCAGTCCCTTGAGATACAGGGCATAGTCCACACCCGGGCTGGCGGGGTGCAGGCGCACGAAGCGGTCGAGTGTGGCCAAGGCCTGGGGCTTGTCGCCGTTGCGGTATTGGGCAAACGCTTTCTCCACTTGAGCTTGCTGGGCCAGAGGGGTCCCAGCTGCACGGCCCTCGAGTTTTTCGAACAGGCCAATGGCCTTGTCCCAGGCGCCAGCATTGGCTTCGTCTCGAGCTTCGCTGTAAATGCGTTCGGGTGACCAGCCGGCGGTGACGTCCTTAGGCGTGCTTGAACAAGCAGCAAGGGCCAGGCCCATAGCCACAATGGCGCTGTTGGTTAGCACGGATAATCGGGAGCGTTGCATCACAGGCCTTACAAGAAAAGCGTTACTCCAATTGATTATATCGACCGCCCCCGTTGTTCAGGACGAAGAAGACCTGCCCGCAGACAGTGAAATCCGAGAGGTGCAAATCACTTCAGCTCTGCACGGTTTGCGTCTGGACAAAGCCTTGGCTGAAGGGGTTCCCGAGTTTTCGCGAAGCTATTTGCAGCAACTCATCGGGCAGGGCGATTTGAGCGTGAGCGGGCAGGTGCAGACCAAGGCGGCTGGCAAGGTGCGCCTGGGACAGGTGTTGCGCCTGGTCATGCGGCCCACACCACAGTCGCAGGCCTTTGTGCCTGAACCTATGGATTTACAGGTGGTGTTTGAAGACGAACACTTGCGCGTGATCCATAAACCTGCCGGGCTGGTAGTACACCCCGCACCGGGTAATTGGCGGGGCACCTTGCTCAATGGTTTGCTGGCACTCGACCCCGCGGTCAGTGCTTTGCCCAGGGCAGGCATCGTGCATCGGCTGGACAAGGACACCAGTGGATTGATGGTGGTGGCCCGCACCCGCCAAGCCATGGATGCGCTGGTGCAGCGGATTGCGGCGCGCGTGGTCAAGCGCCAGTACTTGGCCATTGGTCAGGGGCGTTGGGGAAGTGTGATCGAGCGCGAAGTCACCGCTGGCATTGGTCGCGACCCACAAAGCCGCCTGCGCATGGCTGCTGTGGACCTGCAGCGCCAAGCAGGCAAGGAGGCGCGCACCACCATCACCTGTCTGGACCAGAATGACAGCCATTGCCTGGTGCTGTGCAGCCTGCACACGGGGCGTACCCACCAGATCCGGGTGCACATGGCCTATCTGGGCCACTCCCTGGTGGGCGATGCCTTGTATGGCGGCGTGCCTTCCGCGGGGCTGGCGCGACAGGCCCTGCACGCCTGGAAGCTGGCTTTTGAGCACCCCATCACCGGCCAGGACCTGGCTTTTGAGGCCTCACCGCCCTCCGATATCGAGCAGACCCTGCAGCTGCTGGGACTTCGGTACAATTGAGCGACACAGCCGGCCCTGTGGTGTATGCACCCTGCGGCCCCGATCGCGCAAAAACTGCGCCATCCTTGCCGTGACGATTTTTTCAACGGCCGCGCCAAGCGCCCTCAGTCCGGAATTGCCAACATGAACACGGTGCAAGCCAAACGCATCCTCGAAACAGCCCTGCTGTGTGCGAGCGTGCCGCTGACCCTGCGGGACATGCGGACACTCTTTGCCGACGAACTCGGCGCCGATACCCTTCGAACCCTGCTGCACGCTTTGCAGCAAGAATGGTCCGAGCGCGGTCTTGAGTTGGTGAGTGTGGCCAGTGGCTGGCGCTTTCAGAGCAAGCCGCAAATGCGAGAATACCTGGACCGCCTGCATCCGGAAAAGCCGCCCAAGTACACCCGCGCAGCGCTGGAGACCCTGGCCATCATCGCCTACCGCCAGCCTGTGACCCGTGGGGACATGGAAGACATCCGAGGCGTGACCATCAACACCCAGGTCATCAAACAGCTTGAAGACCGTGGTTGGGTCGAGGTGATTGGCCACCGCGAGACCGTGGGTCGCCCAGGTCTGTATGCCACCACTCGCCAGTTTCTGGACGATCTGGGTTTGTCCTCGCTCGATCAGCTGCCCATGCTCGGTCAAATGCAGGACCAGGCAGACGCCTTTGCGGGACTGGTGGCTGCACAGGATGACCAATTGCCGCTGCAACCGGCGCTGTCTCTGGAAGAGGCGATTGAACAGGTGCAGCAAGATCAGCCCGAGATGTCGGATAACGCTGAGCCCCCCAACACACAGGATGCATCTTCATGAGTACCACTAAACCCGAAGGGGGCTACCAGGCCGTGGATCTGGCCGAAGTGGTCTCTGGCCAGTTTGACCAGGAGCAAGAATCCGAGGCTCCCGCCGAGATCGTGGGCAAGCGCGTGCTGGCACCACAAGTCGATTCACCCAAGTTGCACAAAGTGCTTGCACAGGCAGGCATGGGCTCACGGCTGGAAATGGAAGAACTGATCTTGCAAGGCCGCATTTCCGTCAACAACGAGCCTGCGCACGTTGGCCAGCGCATCCAGTATGGCGACCTCATCAAGGTCAACGGCAAACCCATTCGCGTGCGCATTGCACCGCCGCCTGCCCGCGTGATTGCTTATCACAAGCCTGCAGGCGAGATCGTCTCGCATGACGACCCGCAAAACCGCCCCAGCGTGTTTCGCAAGCTGCCCCGTCTGCAACAAGGCAAGTGGCAGTCGGTAGGTCGTTTGGACCTGAATACCGAGGGCCTTTTGCTGTTCACCAGCTCGGGCGAATTGGCCAACCGGTTGATGCACCCCCGCTTTGGTCTTGAACGTGAGTACGCCGTGCGCGTGCTCGGTGCGCTCAGCAACGATGAAAAAGCCCGCCTGCTCGAAGGTGTGCAGCTCGACGATGGGTTTGCCCAGTTCGGCAGTATTGAAGACGGTGGGGGCGAAGGTGCCAATTGCTGGTACCGGGTCACGATTTCCGAAGGCCGCAACCGCGAAGTGCGCCGCATGATGGAGGCCGTGGGCCACGCCGTCAGCCGCCTGATTCGTGTGCGTTATGGTGCCATGGTCTTGCCCCACGGCTTGCGCCGGGGGGGCTGGATCGAGCTCGATGAGGCCGATATCCGTGCCTTGATGAAGGCCTCGGGTACACCCGAGCACCCGCGTGTGGAGCGTGATGGGGCGGCATCGCCTGCGCGTCGCCGCAGCGGCTCGCGCCAGGGTGGTCCGCGTGGCATGTTTGCCGGTACACCTGGAACTGCACTGCCTCAGGCTGAGCGCAGGCCCAGCGGTCCACGTGGCGGCAAACAAGGCAACAAGGCTGGGGGGCAGGGCGGTCGCCGCGCGCAACCTGACCCGATGCAAACTTCGCAAGGCTATATTGGCGCAGACAGCCTGCAACGCCACCGCCAGGGCGCGCGCCCCAACAAAGCCCGCCGCGGCGGACGTTGAAACCCTTTTTCGCTCGGCAGACGGTGTCTGTCGGGTTAAAATAGAAAGCTTTGCTGAACAGCAAACCTTTCACTTTTATCCATTATCAGGAAATCATCATGGCAATCGAACGCACCCTCTCCATCATCAAGCCCGACGCAGTGGCCAAAAACGTCATCGGCCAGATCTACGCCCGCTTTGAAGCTGCTGGCCTGAAGGTTGTGGCTGCCAAGATGGCCCACCTGTCGCGCGGCGAAGCCGAGCAGTTCTACGCAGTGCACAAAGAGCGTCCTTTCTTCAAGGACCTGGTGGACTTCATGGTCTCCGGCCCCGTCATGATCCAGGCTCTGGAAGGCGAAGGCGCCATCGGTAAAAACCGCGACCTGATGGGCGCCACCGACCCCAAGAAAGCCGCTGCTGGCACTATCCGCGCTGACTTCGCTGACAGCATCGAT
>CAZPTM010000087.1:0-2712 GCA_964589665.1 uncultured Limnohabitans sp.
GTCTCATCCCAAGCTTCGCCAAGACCAGCGCCATTCGCTACAACACCAACAATGCACGTAGCGAGGAGCTCAGCCAAAAAGCCAGCTATCGAGACGCCTGGCCATGAGGCCACCCCATTACCAAGGGTAAACCACTATTCAATGCCGTTTGACCTTTTTTGCCCTGCGCACTACATTACATGCATGCCTGCATACACCCATGAACGTTGCATCACCCCTGAAGAGAACCCCACAATGAAACGCAGAGACATCCTTTCCACGTCCGCAGCCCTCACGACCCTGGCCGTGGTCCCCTCGTTGTTTGCGCAAACTGCAGCGTCATCACAACCCATACGCCTCATCGTTCCGTTTCAGGCCGGCGGCAGTGCCGACGCCCTTGGGCGCGTCATCGCCAAAAAGATGAAGCCCGTCTGGCCGCAGACGGTGGTGGTGGAAAACCGCCCGGGTGGTGGTGGTGTCGTGGCGGTGCAGGCCCTGCTGGCGGCGCCCCGTGATGGCAACACCCTGCTGCTGAACGTGGTGCAGACCATCCTGCGTCCGATCCTGTTTCCCCAGACGGCTTACAACGTCCAGGCGGACCTCGCGCCAGTCACGCGCATCGGCAATTCGCAGATCACGTTCGTCGTTCGCAGCGACCTGCCCGTCAACAACATGCGCGAGTTCGTGGCCTACGCCAACGCACCGGGCAGGTCACCAGCCTTCGGCGCCCCCGGCGCGGGAACGGTGGCGCATCTTTACGCCGAGATGATCAAGAAGAACCATGTGCCATCGATGGTGATTCCACAGTTGCGCGGCGCCCCCCAGGTCATGAGCGAGCTGCTCGGTGGGCGCATCACCTGCAGTCTGATGCCCCTGCCCGTGGTCTCGCAGCACGTGTCGGCCGGCAAGATCAAGGTGCTGGCCATCACCGGGACCTCGCGCTCCGCCGTGCTTCCCAACGTGCCCACGTTCATCGAGTCCGGTTTTCCCGACATGGACACGGGATTCTGGTTCGCCCTCTTCGCAGCCAGTGGCACGCCTGCGTCCCGGCTGGAGCGGCTGCATGCCGATCTGGTGGCGACACTGGGCAAGGACAAGGAGTTCCTCGACTGGCTGGACGTATTGGGCACGGTGCAGGAATGGAGCAAGCCCGCCGATTTCGCCAACGATCTTCGCAAGGAAAGCGCGAAGTGGGCCTCGTTCGTGGCGGCGTCGGGCGTGAAGGTCGAGCAATAAAGCCATGGAACTCGCCGCCATCAGCCTGCAGGACAAATACCTGCAATCGCACGGACGCATCTTCATTTCCGGTTTGCAGGCGCTGGTTCGCCTGCCCGTCATGCAGGCCCAGCGCGATCGCGCGGCGGGGCTGAACACCGGTGGGTTCATTTCCGGTTACCGCGGCTCACCCCTGGGCCAATACGACCTGGCGCTGACGCGGGAAGCCGACATGCTCGCTCGCCACAGCATTCATTTCACGCCGGCGATCAACGAAGACCTGGGGGCGACCGCGGTGTGGGGAACCCAGCAGGTCGGCTTGCATGGGCCCGCCAAGGTGGACGGCGTGTTCGCCATCTGGTACGGCAAGGGTCCCGGCGTGGACCGCTCCATGGACGCCATCAAGCACGGCAACTACGCTGGCGCCGCCCGGCTGGGTGGTGTCCTGCTCGTCTGTGGCGACGACCACAACGCCCAGTCGTCCAGCCTGCCGCACCAGAGCGAGCAGATGCTGCAGGGGGCCATGATCCCCATCCTGAATCCCGCGAACGTGCAGGAGTACCTGGACTATGGCCTGCTGGGCATTGCGCTGTCCCGGTTCAGCGGCTGTTGGGTCGGGTTCAAGGCCATCTCGGACACCGTGGAAAGCGCAGCGACCATCGACGTCGACCCGGACCGGCTTCAGATCGTCGTGCCCGCCGACTTCGCACCGCCCTCGCAAGACATCCACATCCGCGCATCGGACACCCCTCTGGCACAGGAGGCCCGCGTCATGGGCCCGCGGATGGAGGCGGTGCAAGCCTTCGCTCGCGCCAACCGCCTGGACCGGACGGTCATCGCCGCGCCCCAGGCGCGGCTGGGCATCATCACCACGGGAAAGGCCTACCTGGACGTGCTCCAGGCCCTGGAGGAACTCGGACTGGACGAGGCCGGCTCCGGCCAGGTGGCGGTCTACAAGGTCGGCATGAGCTGGCCGCTGGAGCCCGAGGGCGTGCGCGCATTCGCGCTCGGTCTGGACGACATTCTGGTGGTCGAGGAGAAACGCGCCTTCGTGGAAGACCAGGTGGTCAAGGCGCTCTACAACCTGCCGGGCAAAAGACCCACCGTCGTCGGCAAGTCCGATGAGCAGGGACAAGGCCTGCTGCCTTCGCAGGGGGAGCTCGATGCCCAAGCCGTTGGCAACGCAATCGCATCCCGCTTGCGCAAGCTGCACGGCGACACCCAGACTTTCGCAACCCCCGCACGCACACGTGCACCGCGAAAAGTGGTGCCCATCCGCAGCACACGCATCCAGTACTTCTGCTCCGGATGCCCCCACAACACGTCGACCAAGGTGCCGGAAGGCAGCCGGGCCATGGCGGGCGTCGGGTGCCACGGCATGGTCACGCGAATGCAGCGCAACACCAGCAGCTTCACCCACATGGGCGCGGAAGGGGTGAACTGGGTCGGCCAGTCGCCCTTCACCGAGGAGAAGCACGTCTTTCAGAATCTGGGCGACGGCACCTACTTCCACTCGGG
>CAZPTM010000087.1:2722-6878 GCA_964589665.1 uncultured Limnohabitans sp.
CTCGCCATCCGCCAGGCCGTGGCGGCGAACGTCAACATCACCTACAAGCTGCTGTTCAACTCGGCCGTCGCCATGACGGGGGGACAACCACTCGAAGGAACACTGACGGTGCCCCAGCTGGCGCATCAACTGGTCGGCGAAGGCGTGGGCCGGGTGGTGGTGGTCACGGACGACACCGGCAAGTACTCGGCCATGGCCGCCATGCCCAAGGGCGTTGCCATCCATCATCGCGACGCGATGGATGAGCTGCAACGCGGGCTGCGAGAGGTCCCGGGCGTGACCGCGCTGATCTTCGATCAGACCTGTGCCGCCGAGAAGCGGCGCCTGCGCAAGAAGGGGAAGATGGTGGAGCCGCCCAAACGGGTCTTCATCAACGACGAGGTGTGCGAGGCCTGCGGCGATTGCTCCGTCCAGTCGAACTGCGTCTCCGTCAAACCGCTGGAAACCGAACTGGGCCGCAAGCGACAGATCGACCAATCCAATTGCAACAAGGACTACACCTGCGTCTCGGGCTTCTGCCCGAGCTTCGTGACCGTGTCCCATGCGCAACCCCGCAAGAAGCAGCCCGTGGGCGGCATCCCCCAGGACCTGATCGACCGGCTCCCCGCTCCGCAGGCGGCTCCTCTGCAAGGCACTTACAACCTGCTGGTGACGGGCATTGGCGGCACCGGCGTGCTGACCATCGGCGCCCTGCTGGGCATGGCGGCTCACCTGGAAGGCAAAGCCAGCTCCGTGCTGGATTTCAACGGCGTCGCGCAAAAGAACGGTGCGGTCATGAGCCACGTGCGGTTGGCATCCGATCCCGACGCACTCACATCCACCCGGTTGGCCACAGGGAGCGCCGATCTGCTGCTGGGCTGCGACCTGGTGGTGTCGGCCAGCCCGTCGGCCATCAGCCGTTTCTCGAGCGAACGCACACACGCCGTCGTGAACGCCCACAACACGCCCACGGCGGCGTTCATCCTGGATGGCAACGTCGACTTCGAGTCCGAAGCACTGCGCGAGGCCCTGGAAGCCACGGTGGCGCAAAGCCATTTTGTCGACGCGACCCGCATCGCCGAGGCCTTGCTGGGCGACTCGATTGGCGCCAATCTGTTCCTGGTCGGCTTTGCCTTGCAGAAGGGGCTCCTGCCGCTGTCGGCTCAGGCCATCGAGCGTGCGATCGAGCTCAATGGCGTCTCCGTCGCGATGAACCAGCAAGCGCTGGCCTGGGGCCGACTGGCCGCCCACGATCCCGACGCGTTGCAACGCGCCATTGCCGCGCCGCAACCTGTCACGCCGGCCCAGCACATGGCCTTCGAAGACATGCTTGCGCACTATGCGCAGCGGCTTCAGCGGTACCAGAATGGCGCCTACGCCCAGGCCTTCACCCACTTCCTTCGGCACGTGCAGGCGCAGGAGAACGCGCGCATACCCGGTTCGGACATCTTGACCCGGACCACAGCGACTTCGCTTCACAAGCTCATGAGCTACAAGGACGAGTACGAAGTGGCGCGTCTCTACACAGACGGCAGCTTCATGAAAAAGCTGACCGAGCGGTTCGAGGGTGCGCCGACGTTGCAATTCCATCTGGCGCCGCCCCTGTGGTCGCGTTTCAATGCCAAAGGCGAAGCGCGCAAGCGCGCGTACGGGCCCTGGGCATTCCAGGCCTTCCGCCTTCTGGCACGAATGAAAGGGCTGCGGGGCACGGTGCTGGACCCGTTTGGCCACACCCGCGAGCGCCGTTCCGAACGCGCCCTCATCGGGGAATTCCGGGAAAAGGTCGATGGCCTGCTGGCGCTGCTCGACGGCGACAACCTGGCCACGGCGGTGGAAATCGCCGAGGTGCCTCAGAGCATCCGGGGGTTCGGACACGTGCGCGAGCGCCACCTCTTGGAAGCCCGCCAGCGCTGGGCCGCACTGGATGCCCAGTGGCTCGCGATGGCGTCAAACATCCAAAAGCACTCGGCGTTTTGAGCCAAGTACATGGCGCCATCGGTCAGCAAATAGCGGTGGCCAAGTCTGTAATAGCCTTCAGTGCCGGTGAATTGCGACAGCTGTGACAACAAGGTGCTGGGCTCGACCTTCATTTGCGCACCGCCACCAGTTTGGCCTGTAACGTAGCAAGGTGTTCAACCTGCAGCGCAGGCATCAACTCACTACACACGCGCTGGATCACCATGTTCAATACATAGGAGCGCTCGCCATCGCTTTGCGCATCTTCAAATGCTTGGATGTGAGACTGGGCTGAATCTGCGGCATCGGTCAGCGCCAGCTGAACGTTGTTGATCGCCACCGCGCACTCTTGGCGCAGCGTCAAAGGGACTGTGTTCATCTGTTGTGCATGTCTTTGTTTGCCATGCACACAGTGTGTTTTCAGAAGAAAATTTTCGCGACCTGAACACCGATGGTTTGGACGGGTTCAGCAGATTTCGGTTGACGCCAGCGCCAAGACCACTGGCTAGTCGTTAAATTCCCGATAGATCCTCGCTTTTCCGCCGTGCTCGACTGCCTAAAATGACCGTGGCGAATGTCGGACACAGGCTGAAAGTGGACCATCCCTGCGAACATGTGACCGGCAGTAGTCGACCCATTGCTGTCATTGATCAGCTCGTTCCATCTGGGCCTCCAATGCTGCCAGGACAAAAGGTTGTATCGTTGGGCGCTGTTAGTTTGCTTTCTGAACGACGATCATGGCTTTAGACACTTGGCTCCTATTCCTGTTGACCTCTTTGGGCATGTCGCTCTCGCCCGGACCGAACGGTTTGCTCGCTCTGACGCACGGAGCCATGCATGGCAGTCGTAAGACGCTGTTCACGATCACTGGCGGGATACTGGGCTTCACCGCCGTGATTGCGTTATGCCTGTTCGGCATCGGTGCATTGCTGAAATCTTCCCTGGTTTGGCTGACAGTCCTCAAGTTGATCGGGGGCGCCTATCTCATTTGGTTAGGCATCAAGCTCTGGCGCTCGCCGGCAGCGACCTACGAGGACGCAAGCGTGATTCGAGATAGTCACGGCTGGCCACTCTTCCGAGAGGGGCTGTTAACCGCAGCGACCAATCCCAAGGGCTTGCTGTTCTTCAGTGCGTTGTTGCCACAGTTCATTGATCCAAATCGCAGTCTGGTGGCCCAGTTCACGGTGATAGCTGCCACGTATGCATTCACCGAGTTTGCAACCGAATATGTGTTGGCAAGCGCCGCACAACGAGTCAGACCTTGGCTGGCTCAAAGTGGCCGGCGCTTCAATCAGGTCTGCGGTGGCATTTTTGTGGCGATCGGTGCGGCCTTACCGCTCAAAGCGTAGACGGCCTCACAGGCGTTATGCATTTTAGGCAGGATGCAACGTCGGCTCCTGGCCGATCTGAGTCATTCGAAGCCGGCGGTCATCGCAGCCGCAATTATCGTAACCGGACATTCGTAGGCGGGCAGCTCGAACGACTGCTGCTTATCCTAAAACAGACCCTCGACATGGTGCTTCATCGAAGTGGACTTCAAGGACCGGTTGTGCGCGTCTCCAACAGACGCTATCGACGCAAAGGAGCCCTTGATATCGGCGATAAGCGGTCGTTCTAGGAATTAATTTACCCACCACCGCCTCAGATCACTCAATCGCTGCGGCGCGTGACCAGAACAGTTTCGCGTGAGAGTCCGCTCATCATCTCGGCGTCAATCTAGATCGGAACACGACCGGCAGCAATCGCTGCATTGCGGTCCTCAATGCATGGCCGATGTACTCCCCCCCAGCTCAGCGTAATAAGTTTTTACGCTGGTACTCGCCCTTCTACGCCCTCCTCCATCAAGCGCGAAACACAAAATACACGGCGCCAACCAAGCACAAGCCTGCCCAAACGTAGTCCAGCTTGAGCGGTTGCTGCATCACGTAGACGCTAAACGGCACAAAGACGACGAGCGTGATGGTTTCTTGCATGACCTTGAGTTGCCCCACTGACAAGGTCCGGAAACCCATTCGATTGGCGGGTACTTGCAACACGTACTCAAAGAACGCGATGCCCCAGCTCACCGCGATCGCCATCCACAGTGGCGCTGAGGATAGGTTTTTCAAATGCCCATACCAAGCGAACGTCATGAAGACGTTGGAGCACAACAGCAAAGCCACGGTCTGTTGATTAACCGTACAAACTGAGCCAGCGTTCACAACGAATATTGAGCCACTGG
>CAZPTM010000088.1:0-6557 GCA_964589665.1 uncultured Limnohabitans sp.
TGAAGGCCGCGGCACGTCATCGCGAGGCCGTAGGCCGTGGCGATCTGACTCAGTGTGCCTCAGCCTGCTTGGCCGCTTCAATCGCATCACGGTTGTCGCCTTTGGCGCCATTGAAGAACAGGTTCAGCAGAACAGCGCTCAGTGAGGCCAGCAAAATGCCCGACTCGATCAGCGGATGCAGACCGTGCGGCATCCACTGTTTGAAGTTGGGGGCGATCAGCGGAATCATGCCGATGCCGATCGAGATGGCCACGATCAGGGCGTTGAAGCGGTTGGTCTTGAAGTCCACGCCACCCAGGATGCGGATGCCGGTGGCGGCCACCATGCCGAACATCACCAAGCCCGCGCCGCCCAGCACCACGGTGGGCAGGGATTCGACCAGGGCCGCCATTTTGGGCAGCAGGCCCAAGGCGATCAGGATCAGGCCGCCGGCCACACACACAAAGCGACTCTTGACGCCCGTGACAGCCACCAGACCCACGTTTTGCGAGAAGCTGGTGTAGGGGAAGGTGTTGAAGATGCCGCCAATGAGCGTGCCCAGACCGTCGGTGCGCAGACCGCGCGTGAGGGCTGCTTGGTCAACTTTTTTGTCAGTCATTTCGCCCAGGGCCAGGAACATGCCCGTGGACTCGATCATGACCACAATCATCACCAGGCTCATGGTCAGGATCAGTACGGGCTCGAACACCGGCATGCCAAAGTGGAAAGGCGTGACCACATCAAACCAGGCTGCTTTGCCCACTTTGTCGAAGTTCATCAGGCCGGTGGCGGTTGCGATCACGCCGCCAATCACGATACCCAACAGCACCGAAATGTTGGCCACAAAGCCTTTGGCGAAGCGCGAGATCAGCAAAATGGACACCAGAACGGCGGCGGCAATCCCCACACCCGCCAGGTTGGCGTATTTGGGGTTGGCTAGCTTGGGCACCAGAGCCAGGCCTTGCGGCATGGGCGGCAGGGTGGAGCCTGGTGAAGCGGCTGCAGCTGCAGCTGCGTCAAGCCACTGTTTATGATCCGGCAAGACGATGCTGGGGGCAGTGGGGCCGAAGGGGTTGCCAAAAATCCAGTTGATACCAATGCGCATCAGGCTGATACCGATCACGGCAATGATGGTGCCGGTGACCACGGGCGGGAAAAAGCGCAGCATGCGGCTGACCAGAGGCGCGATCAATATCGAGATGACGCCTGCGCCAATGATGGAGCCAAAGATCAGTTGCGCACCTGCACTGCCCGGGTTGGCGTTGGCCATGGCGATCATGGGGGCGACGGCTGCAAAGGTCACGCCCATCATGACAGGCAAACGAATGCCGAACCACTGGGTAGCGCCCAGAGATTGGATCAAGGTGACCAGGCCGCAGCAAAACAGGTCGGCTGAAATCAGGAACGCGACATCTTCTGGGCTGAGTTTGAGGGCGCGGCCAATGATCAGGGGCACGGCCACGGCGCCGGCATACATCACCAACACATGTTGCAGGCCCAGAGCGGCGAGCTTGCCCGAGGGCAGGCGCTCGTCAACAGGGTGGACGGTTGAGGTCATGGAGAGGTCTCCTTGTAAACAGTTGTGCAATGAGCAAGCTGGCTAGATGTGTGCCAGTTTGTGTGCTGAACTGTATACAAAATAAAAGCCGATCAAGATCAGGAATTACCCTCGATTGATCCGTGCCCGCCCCATTCGCCCCATATTGGGAGGGCGGATGGGGCGCATGAGACTCAGTGTGGCAAATCGGCCACGGCCGCATCGGTGGCGGCGCTGTGGATGGCAGTGCCATGCGGTGCCTCGTGGCCAGTGGCCGGGAACAGGCGGCGGATCACCACAAAGAACACCGGCACCAGGAACACCGCCAGCACCGTGGCCGTCAGCATGCCGCCCATCACACCGGTGCCAATGGCGCGTTGGCTGGCGGAGCCAGCGCCCGTAGCAATGGCCAGCGGCAACACACCGAGGATGAAGGCGAAAGAGGTCATGATGATCGGCCGGAATCGCAAGTGGCAAGCTGCCAGCGTGGCCTCGATCAGGCCTTTGCCTTCGGCCTGCAGGTCCTTTGCGAATTCGATAATCAGGATGGCGTTCTTGGCCGACAGGCCGATGATGGTGATCAGCCCCACTTTGAAGTACACGTCGTTGGGCATGTCGCGCAGCCATACCCCTGCCAGCGAGCCGACCACGCCGAGCGGCACCACCAGCAGCACGGCCACCGGGATGCTCCAGCTCTCATACAGTGCTGCCAGACACAGGAACACCGCCAGCATGGAAAACGCCAGCAGGATGCCCGCCTGCGAGCCCGAGAGTTTCTCTTCGCGTGACTGGCCGGTCCATTCGTAGCCAATGCCTTGAGGCAACTGAGCCGCCAGGCGCTCCATCTCGGCCATGGCTTCGCCGGTAGAGTGGCCAGGTGCGGCGTCGCCCCCGATCTTCATGGTCGGATAGCCGTTGTAACGCACCGTCTGGATCGGGCCGGTCACCCAGCGCAGACTGGCCACTGCGGACAGCGGCACCAGTTGACCCTTGTTGCTGGGTACCGTCAGGCGCAGCACATCGTCGGGCTGCATGCGCGCATGCGCTTCGGACTGCACGATTACGCGTTGCAGTCGTCCGGCGTTGGGAAAGTCGTTGATGTAGGCCGAACCCAGCGCTGTGGACAGCACCTGTCCAATGGCATCGAAGCCGACACCCATGGCTGCGGCGCGTTCGCGGTCGATGTCCAACTGCAGCTGGGGAGCGTCTTCCAGTCCATCGGGTCGAACGCCTTGCAGGACTTTGCTTTGCGATGCCATGCCCAGCAACTGGTTGCGTGCCGCCAGCAGCGCATCATGGCCCAGGCCTCCACGGTCCTGCAGGCGGAAATTAAAGCCGGTGGCCGTGCCCAGTTCAGGAATGGGCGGCGGCGAGAGCGCAAAGATGAAGGCGTCGCGCACGCCCATCAGTGCACCAAAGGCACGACCGGCCAGGGCCTGGGCGCTGTGGTCTTTGCCGGGGCGCTCGTCCCAGGGCTTGAGCGGCACAAAAGCAAGCGCGGCGTTCTGCCCCGAACCCGAGAAGGAAAAGCCCAGCACGCCCACCACCTTGTCGACTTCGGGCTGGGCCATGAAGAACTGCTCGACCTTTTGCATCGCCGATTCGGTGCGTTCACGTGAGGCGCCCGGAGGCAGTTGCACATTGACGATCAGGTAGCCCTGGTCTTCGCTGGGCAAGAAGGAGTTGGGCAGACGCTGGTACATAAAGGCCGCCACGGCCACGATGGCGCCATACAGCACCAGCCACCGTCCAGCTTTGGGCAACATGCGGGCCACGCCGGCTTCATAGCCGTGGGTGGCCTGCTTGAAGCGGCGGTTGAAGGCGCCAAAGAATCCCTTCTTTTCGTGGTGTCCGGGCGCCACCGGTTTGAGCAGCGTGGCACACAGTGCCGGTGTGAGCGACAGCGCCAAAGTGGCTGAGAACACCATCGACGCCACCATGGCCAGCGAGAACTGGCGGTAGATGTTGCCCACCGAGCCGCTGAAAAACGCCATCGGCACGAACACCGAAATCAGCACCACCGTGATGCCGATGATGGCGCCCGTGATCTGGCCCATGGCCTTGACGGTGGCTTCGCGTGGCGGCAGGCCTTCTTCGGCCATGATGCGCTCGACGTTTTCCACCACCACAATCGCATCGTCCACCAAAATGCCGATGGCCAGCACCATGCCAAACAGCGTGAGCACGTTGATCGAAAAACCCATGGCAAGCATCACACCAAAGGTGCCCAGCAGGGCTACCGGCACCACGATGGTCGGGATCAGGGTGTAGCGGATGTTTTGCAAAAAAACCAGCATCACGATGAACACCAGCACGATGGCTTCGAGCAGGGTCTTGACCACTTCTTCGATGGAAATACGCACGAACTTGGAGCTGTCGTAAGGCACTTCGTAATGCACGCCCTCGGGCATGTACTTTTGCAGCTCGGCCATGCGCTCGCGCACGCCGGTGGCCGCCGCCAAGGCGTTGCCTGTGGGCGAGAGCTGGATGCCGAGACCCGTGGCCGGCATGCCGTTCAGGCGCGACGATGACACATAAGCCTGGCCGGCCAGCTCAATGCGGGCCACATCACGCAGGCGCACGCTCGAGCCATCAGGGTTGGCACGTAACAAGATCTGGCCGAACTGCTCGATGCTGCTGAGCAAGCCGTTGACTTTGACGCTGGCGTATTGGGTTTGCCCGGCGATGCTGGGCAGACCGCCAATGCTGCCCGCAGAAATCTGAAGGTTTTGTTGACGGATGGCGGTGTTGACCTCGCTGGTGGACAGACCCACACCCTGCAGTTTTTGTGGGTCCAGCCAGATGCGCATGGCTTTTTCGGTGCCAAACAGCTGCACCTGGCCTACGCCCGGCACGCGCAGCAGCTCTGGCTGGATGTTGCGCACCGCATAGTCGCCCAGCGCCACTGGGTCCCAGTTGGCGTTGCTCGACGTGAGCATCACGAACATGAGAAAGTTCGATCGCGCCTTGTCCACCCGCACACCTTGCTGCGTGACCGAGGCGGGCAGTCGTGGCGCGGCGCGCGAGAGGCGGTTTTGAACCTCGATTTGCGCGATCGCCACATCGGTTCCCGGCTCGAAGGTGGCCGTGAGTGTGCCGCTGCCGCTGGCGTCGGCCGAAGCTTCCATGTAGATCAGGCCCGGCGCGCCGTTGAGCTCCTGCTCAATGACCGACAGCACGCTGTCTTCCATCACCTGTGCAGAGGCGCCGGGGTAGAAGGTGTTGATGACGATGGACGGTGGCGCCACCGTGGGGTATTGCGCCACCGGCAGCTTGGTGATGGCGGCCATGCCCAGCACCACGATGAAGAGGGCGATGACCCATGCAAAGATGGGCCGGTCGATGAAGAACCGGGAATTCATATGTTGTTCCCTGTTTTATTTGGTTACGGACGAGGCTGCTACAGGCTGCCATGGCACCGGCTTGACCGGGGCCTTGGGTCGAATCTTCTGGAAGCCGTCCACCACCACTTGCTCACCCTGCTTGAGGCCGCTTGTGATGACCCATTGCGGGCCATTGGGATTGTGTGCATCGCTCAGTTGCCCACCAAGTTGAACAGGGCGCTTGCTGACCTGGCCATCGGCGCCGACCACCAGCACCGTGTCTTCAGAGGTGCCGCGCGTGACCGCCTGTTGCGGCAGCAGCATGGCGCGCTCGCTGCGAGCCACCTGCAGGCGCACCTTCACAAACAGGCCGGGCAGCAACTCGCCTTTAGGGTTGGGCACTTCGGCGCGCAGCAGCACCTGGCCGGTGCTGGCGTCCACCGCGATGTCGGCAAACATCAGCTTGCCGGGCAGGGCGTAGGCACTGCCGTCTTCGAGCAGCACCTGAACCTGGGCCGAAGTGCTGCCCTTGAGGGTGCCCGAGGCGATGGCGCTGCGGATGCGCATCGCTTCGCTGGCCGACTGGGTGAAGGTGGCGATCAACATATCGACCTGCTGGATGGTGGCCAGCTGCGTGGCTTCTTGCTGGCTGACCAGGGCGCCTTCGGTCACGAGCGAGCGACCAATGCGGCCACTGATGGGCGCCTGCACCGATGCGTAGGCCAGGTTCAGGCGAGCCTGCTGCACGGCTGCCTTGGCGGTGGCTACATCGGCCTGCGCGGCGCGTTGGATCGCTTGCACGTTGTCCCACGCCAGGGCGCTGATCATCTTGGATTCGGCCAGCGTGCGGTTGCGTTCCAGTACGGATTGCGCTTGCGCCAATGCGGCTTCGGCCTTGGTCTGTGTCGCCAGTGCGCTGTCCAAGTTCGCCTGGTAGGGTGCCGGGTCAATGCGGTACAGGCTTTGGCCAGCCTGCACCATGGCCCCCTCGGTGAACAGACGCTTTTGCACCACACCCGTCACCCGCGCCCGCACCTGTGCCGTGCGGATGGGCTCCAGCCGCCCTGAGAGCGTGACTTCAATAGGCACAGAAGTGGGGGCCACGGTCACCACGCCTACAGGGGCAGGCGGCGGCGTGTGTGCAGGGCCCGCCTGCTCTTTGCTGCAGGCGCTCAAAAGCAGGGTACAGGCCAAAGCCGTGGAAAAAGGCAGGGTCCGGGCAGCAGACCACAGGCTGGAACGCATGGGCAATCCTTGTCAGGCAAAAAAGCAAGAGCGGCTGCGATGCGCAGCCGCCCGGTGTGCGGGGTCGGGTTGGGGCCCGAGTGCCTATTGTCTCTGGATTGTGTGTATTTTGCTGCCGCAGGGGGGCTTGCCCTGCCTGCAGCTTCAGGTCAGCAAATCCAGCAAGGTGCGAGCGACCACCTTGGTGGCCCGTCGCAGGTCGTCGAGCTGCACATGCTCATCCGAGCGTTTGGCGTTGGACTCGCGCACGGTGCGGGGGCCTGCGCCGTAGATCACACCGGGAATGCCGCGTTCCACATACAAGCGCACATCGGTGTAGAGCGGGGTGCCCACGGCGGGGATGGGTTCGCCAAACACTTCGCCACCATGCTTCTGGATGGCGTTGACCAGCGGCTGGTTGCCGGGCAGCGGCACCATTGAGCGGGCCAGCAACATGCGCTTGATGTCCACTTTGAGTTGCTTGCCGCCGCGTG
>CAZPTM010000089.1:0-6551 GCA_964589665.1 uncultured Limnohabitans sp.
CCCACGGTGTGCACGCAAGGCACGAAGGGGCCGTCGGTGCCGATCACGTCGTACACGGCTTTGCCCATGCGGGTCATGAGTTTTTGGTTCACCACCACGTAGGCGCTGTCGGAGAGCTCAATGCCGACGTGGGCAATGTGCGAACCCAAGGGGCCCATGCTGAAGGGGATGACGTACATGGTGCGGCCCTTCATGCAGCCGTCGAACAAGGGGTTCAACGTGGCGCGCATCTCGGCAGGGGCCATCCAGTTGTTGGTGGGACCGGCGTCTTCTTTTTTCTCGGAACAGATGTAAGTACGGTCTTCCACGCGGGCCACGTCCGACGGGTCGGTGATGGCGAGGAAAGAGTTGGCGCGCTTGGCGGGGTTGAGCTTTTTGAAGGTGCCAGCGTCGACCAGCTCCTGGCACAGGCGGTCGTATTCTTCCTGGCTGCCGTCACACCAGTACACGGTGTCGGGTTTGCACAGGGCGGCCATTTCAGCCACCCAAGCAATCAGCTGGGGGTTTTTGACATAGGCCGGGGTGTTGAGGGCGAGGCCCTGCATCACGGGTGCGTTCATGGGAAGTGCTCCAAAGTTTAAAAACGTCTTTCCAGAGGCCCCGTCAAGGATTTCAGGGTCTTGGGAAAGACGTCACGGTTTTGTCACCCCCGTCGTGTAACGCCGGTGTAACGCCGTGGAACACGGATTTTAGGAACAGCCATCCTGCCGTGGCTGACAAAACAGCGTTAAATCATGCAAAAAACGCATAACCCTATGCGCTAGCAAAAAATGGACAACAAAAAACCCGCCTAAGCGGGTTTTTTTCAGCAAGAAACTTCAAGCCATGAAAACGGCAATAAAAGCCAGCAAGAAAATCAGGAGGGCACCAGCGACTGGAACAACGTAATGAATGTAGGGGACTACAGCTTCAACCGTGTCTTCGGATGCAGGGGTATCGTGGTGAGCAGACATATCAACCTCAAATATGGGGAACTGTCGCTATTGTAGCCAAGCTTGAGAAAAATCAAACAGCGTGCACAATGGAGCTATGGGGAGATCGATATTAGTGCTGGGTGCCGGCATGGTAGGCACGGCGACTGCACTGCAGCTGCAGTCGCGTGGATGGGACGTGACGCTGGTTGACCGCCGCGGCCCGGGCCAGGAAACGTCACACGGCAATGCGGGAGTGATTCAGCGAGAGGCGGTGGAGCCCTACGCTTTCCCGCGAGATCCTAAATTCCTGTTGCGCACATTGTTGGGCGTGGGCGCTGAAGTCAATTGGCATGCCAAGGGCTTATGGCAAATGGCGGGCCCATTGATGCGCTATTTCCGAAACTCTCATCCGGCGGTATATGCCGGCGTGACCAAGGCCTACAGCCAGCTCATAGCCGGGGCCATCGATGGCCACGCCACATGGATCGAAGCGGCTGGTGCGCAAGATCTGGTCGAGCGCAAAGGTTTTCGATTTGTGTACCGCACACGCCAGGCCTTCGATTTGGCTTTGACGCGAGCGCAGTCGCTGGAGCAGCGTCTGGGTATCCGGCACGCGGCCCAGGATGGGCAGCAGTTGTCGGCATTGGAGCCGGCACTGCAGCGCACCATGGCGGGGGCCCTTCATTGGTTAGACCCCTGGTCGGTGCGCGATCCTGGTGGGTTGGTGCAACGTTATGCGCGCTTGTTCGAACAGCGGGGTGGGCGCATCCAGTACGGCGACGCGCATAGCCTTGCACAAGCGGGCAAGGGCTGGACGGTGCGAACCGGAGACGGGCCTTTGCAGGCAAGACAAGCCGTGGTGGCATTGGGGCCGTGGTCTGATGGATTGCTGGGACAACTGGGTTATCGCTATCCCTTGTTCATCAAGCGGGGATACCACCAGCACTACCAGGCCCCACAAATGCTTCAGCAACCTTTGCTGGATGCGGAGCGCGGTTATGTGCTCGCCCCCATGTCGCAGGGCCTGCGTTTGACCACTGGCGCGGAGTTTGCACCTTTGAACGCCGCGCCGACGCCTGTACAGCTCGAGAAGGCTCGAGTCAGTGCACGCGAGATCATCCAGTTGGGCGAGGCGATGAACGCCGCACCATGGCTGGGCGCTCGCCCCTGCACGGCAGACATGTTGCCTGTCGTTGGCGCTGCGCCACGGCACAAAGGGTTGTGGTTCAACTTCGGCCACGGACACCAAGGCTTCACGTTGGGGCCGGTGACGGGTGGACTTTTGGCCGAGATGATCGGGGGTCAGCCTACGGCGATCGACCCCACTCCCTATTTGCCCAACCGTTTTGATTGAAAGCGGTGAGGGCACCGTCGATCTGATTCTCGAACGGCTTACAACACGCGGTAAAAACTGAGAAACACCCCATCCGGCGCGCGTCGACCGCTGCCTATAAACTGGCTCTCGCTGAGCCAAGCCCACTGCTCACCAGCAGCGTCCATCTTGGGTTGGCAACGGAAGTAAATATCCGCTGGGTTGACCGGTTCGCCGCGCATGATGCGCTGCGAGTTGTCGAGCGATGCAAAGCGCAAAGCCGTGTTTTGAACAAACACGCGGGTGCCATCGTCAAGCTCGATCACGTAACGCGCATCCAGGTGCGCTTGTGTGCCACCACCCAATATCAACTGAAAGTCTGCACCGCTGGCGAGGATCTTGCCGCTCAGGCGCGGACCCGTGACCGTGCCACCGGTGATCGGAATCACGCGGCGCAAGCCAGCGGGTGTATGACCCACCTCGATGGGTGGCGCGATCGTCACGGCCAAGTCGCACACGTGCTCAAGCTGAGGTGGGGGCAGGGTCTCGGTCAGAAGAGGGGTCATGCTGGGCCTTTACACTTTGCACAAATTATCAGGTCAATACCCATGCTTTCCACCCAAGACAAAACCCGTATCGACGACACCCGCATTGCTTCAGTGCGCCCGCTCATGACGCCCGCGCTGCTTGAAGAGCGTCTGCCTGCCACGCCCGCGCATCTGGCTTTGGTCGAGCAGTCGCGCCAGGCGATCGCGCAGGTGTTGCAGGGCAAGGATGATCGCTTGGTGATCGTGGTGGGGCCTTGTTCGATCCATGACCATGACCAGGCTCTGGACTATGCGCGCAAGCTCAAAGCCGAGGCCGACAAACATGCCAATGACCTGATCGTGGTCATGCGCGTCTATTTCGAAAAACCCCGCACCACGGTGGGCTGGAAAGGCTACATCAATGACCCGCACCTGGATGGAAGCTTTGCCATGAACGAGGGGCTGGCGATGGCCCGCAAACTCTTGCTGGATGTGCTGGACATCGGGCTGCCCGTGGCCACGGAATTTCTGGATTTGCTCAGCCCACAGTTCATCAGCGATCTGGTGACCTGGGGGGCGATTGGTGCTCGAACCACCGAAAGCCAGAGCCACCGCCAGCTGGCTAGCGGCCTGTCTTGCCCGGTGGGTTTCAAGAACGGCACCGATGGTGGCGTCAAGGTGGCGGCCGATGCGGTGGTCGCTTCCATGGCCCCGCACGCCTTCATGGGCATGACCAAGATGGGCCAAGCAGCGATATTTGAAACACGAGGCAACAAGGATGTACACATCATCCTGCGCGGTGGCAAAACGCCCAACTACAGCGCCGCCGATGTGGACGCCGCTTGCAAAGTGGTCCAGGCTTCAGGTCTGGAGCCTTGGGTCATGGTGGATGTGTCGCATGCCAACAGCAGCAAGCAACATCAAAAGCAGATTGAGGTATCGCACGATGTGGCCGCGCAAGTGGCCGCAGGGGACAAACGCATCATGGGGGTGATGATTGAAAGCCATTTGCAGGAAGGCCGTCAGGATCAAAAGCCCGGCCAAGCGCTGCAATACGGCGTGTCCATCACCGATGCCTGCATTAGCTTCGAGCAGACCGTGCCGGTGCTTGACGCGCTGGCGCAGGCGGTGCAAAAGCGCCGTCAGGCCTGACACAGGCGCAGCACGTCTGCGCCATAGGCTTCCAGCTTTTTGCTGCCCAGGCCACTGATGCCTTGCAGGTCGTCCAGGCTGCGTGGCGCGGCTTGAGCGATGGCGGCCAGGGTGGCGTCATGAAAAATCACATAGGCCGGCAGGTTGTGTTCCTTGGCCACCTCGGCGCGCCAGGCCTTGAGGTTGATGAAGCGCACCATGGCCTCGGGATCGAGATGTGTGGCCGCGGCGCTGGGGGTGCTGCGGCTCTTGCTGCGGCTGCTGCGGGCGGGCTTGTCGGCGGCCACGGACTCGCGCAGCCACACGGTTTGCTCGCCACGTAATACCGGGCGTGAGCCGTCTGTCAACTCCAGTGTGTTGAAGCCGTCTTCATTGCGCACATTGAGCGCGCTCATGGCGATCAGCTGGCGCAGCACGGCGCGCAATTGCTGCTCGCTGTAGTCGGCGCCCACACCAAACGTGCTGAGCGAGTCGTGACCGCGTTGCTTGACCTTGTCGGTCAATTTCCCGCGCACGATGTCGATGGTGTGCGCCGCGCCAAAGCCGCTGCGGCTGGCCTGCTGGCAACGGTACACGGTCGACAGCAGTTTGCGCGCCGCATCGGTGCCGTCCCAGACTTCGGGCGGATTGAGGCAGTTGTCGCAGTTGCCGCAGTACGGCATGTACACGCCGCCACCCGCATCTTGCTGGCCGCTGTAGGCCTCACCAAAGTAGCCCAGCAAGCGTGCGCGGCGGCAGTCGGTGGCTTCGGCCAGCGCGAGCAGGGCATCGAGCTTGCCGCGCATGACTTGCTTGAATTCTTCGGCGGCCGGGCTCTCGTCGATCATGCGCCGCTGGTTGACCACGTCCTGCAGGCCATAGGCCATCCACGCGTCTGATGCCAGGCCGTCGCGCCCGGCGCGGCCGGTTTCCTGGTAGTAACCTTCGATGTTTTTGGGCATGTCCAGGTGGGCTACAAAGCGCACATCGGGCTTGTCGATGCCCATGCCGAAAGCGATGGTGGCGACCATGACAACGCCCTCTTCGCGCAAAAATTCGTTCTGGTGTTTTTGTCGCAGTTCGGCAGGTAAACCTGCGTGGTAGGGCAATGCGCGAATACCCGCCTGTACCAGCTGTTCGGCCACTTCTTCCACACGCTTGCGTGATTGGCAATACACCACGCCAGCTTCGTCCGCATGCTCTCGTTCAATGAAGCGCAGCAGCTGCGTGCTGGCGTCTTTCTTTTCGATGATGGTGTAACGGATGTTGGGTCGGTCAAAGCTGCTGACAAACTGGCGGGCATCTTGCAGCTGCAAACGCTCCACAATGTCGGCGCGCGTGAGCGCATCGGCCGTGGCCGTGAGCGCGACGCGCGGCACATGCGCAAAGCGCTCGTGCAACACCGCCAGCCCGCGATATTCAGGACGGAAGTCGTGGCCCCACTGGCTCACGCAATGTGCTTCGTCAATCGCAAACAGGCTCAGCAGACCACGCTCGTTGAGCGATTCAAGCTGGGCCAAAAATTTGGCGGTGGTCACGCGTTCCGGCGCGGCATACAGCAGCGTGATTTCTCCGCGCATCAGGCGTCGCTCGGTGTCTTGCGTGTCTTCAAAACTCAAGGTGCTGTTGAGGAAAGCGGCCTCCACCCCGGCCTCGTGCAGTGCGCCTACCTGGTCGTGCATCAGCGCAATCAGCGGCGATACGACGATGGTCACGCCCTGTCCGGCTCGCTGACGCGCAATGGCTGGAATCTGGTAACACAGGCTCTTGCCGCCGCCTGTGGGCATCAGCACCAGCGCGTCACCCCCCGAAGCCACATGATCGATGATGGCTTGTTGCGGGCCGCGAAAGGCTTCGTAGCCAAAGACTTCGCGCAAGATGGGGAGATGGGCAGACACGACGATGACAGTTCTGAATGTGCGTGTGATTGTCCGCTATTGGGGCGGGTAACATCCCCGTATGCACACCACAGCCCTCGTTCTTTTTTCCGGCGGTCAGGACTCCAGCACCTGCCTGGCCCACGCCCTGTCCAACTACGAACGCGTCGAAACGCTGGCCTTTGACTACGGCCAGCGCCATGCGGTGGAGCTTGAGGCCCGCTTGGCGGTGCGAGAGGCCATCGCGCAACGATTTCCGGTCTGGGCCAAGAAGCTGGGTGAAGACCATTTGCTGGACGCCGGTGTGCTCGGCCAGATCAGCGAAACCAGCTTGACGCGCGACACCGCGATTGCGATGGAAAGCTCGGGCCTGCCCAACACCTTTGTGCCGGGTCGCAACCTGTTGTTTCTGACGCTGGCGGCAGCGTTGGCTTACCGCCGTGGTTTGCAGGTCATCGTGACCGGTGTGTGCGAAACCGATTTTTCGGGCTACCCCGATTGCCGCGACGACACCATGAAGGCGATGCAGGTCGCGCTCTCGCTGGGCATGGACAGGCGTTTGCTGATCGACACGCCACTCATGTGGATCGACAAAGCGCAAACCTGGCAGCTGGCGCAGGACCTGGGCCAGCAGGCGGACGCTAACGGTGGCGGCAAGGCCTTGGTGGACGTGATCGTCGAGCACAGCCACACCTGCTACCTGGGCGACCGCAGCTTGCGCCACCCGTGGGGCTACGGTTGCGGCACCTGCCCGGCGTGTGAGTTGCGGGCGGCTGGGTTTGCGCGCTGG
>CAZPTM010000090.1:0-1798 GCA_964589665.1 uncultured Limnohabitans sp.
GCCTCTGGCGACGGGTCTGCCTGGACATTCGCCAAGCCACCCTCGTAGCACTCCACGCCCGCCAGGCTACCCACCGGGCTGTCCGCAATCGCCTGCGCCAAGGCCAGCGCTTGTGCGGTATTGCGGCAACCCGTGCGAAACCCATCAGTCCCCATCTCCACCAACACCTGCCAGACCCGCGTGCAGGCGCTGCGTTGCGACCAAACTTCAATGGCCCGCCACTGCGCCAGCGAATCGACCAGAAAAAACACCTCGATGTCTGGGCGCTGCGACAGCATGGCATGGAGCGCACTCAAATCCGCATCGGCCAACACCTGATTGGCGATGATGAAGCGCTGCGCCCCCGCCTCCAGACCCCATTGCAGCTGGTGCACATTGGCAAAGGTCAATCCCCAAGCACCGGTCTGCAGCTGATCGCGCATGATCTGGGTCGACAAGGTGGTTTTGCCATGCGGCGCCAAGGCGACGCCCTTGCGATCGGCCCAGGCCTGCATCCAGGCCATGTTGTGCATCAAAGCAGATTGGCGCAAAGTGGCCAGCGGTGTGGGTAATGCTGAGCCCAATACATGCCAACCCTGCAGAGCCACAGCCTCAACAGGTACGTCCGGGTGCAGCGTAGGAAAACCTTTGAGGCCGGTGTGAAGAGGAAAATTGGGCATTCGTGTCAGGTTTTTCTTGTTCAGGCATCATCATGCCTCATGAGATTCCTGCACACCATGCTTCGCGTTGGCAACCTTCAACGTTCGATCGATTTCTACACCCAGGTGCTGGGCATGCAGCTGCTGCGCACCTCGGAAAATCCCGAGTACAAATACTCGCTGGCGTTTTTGGGCTTTGAAGGCGGCAACCCCGGCCAGGCCGAGCTGGAGCTGACCTACAACTGGGGCGTCGAAAGTTACGAGTTGGGCACCGCCTACGGCCACATAGCCTTGGGCGTGGTTGATGCCTATGCGGCCTGCGACAAGATTCGCGCTGCAGGTGGACAGGTCACGCGCGAAGCCGGTCCGGTCAAAGGTGGCAGCACCGTGATCGCTTTTGTGACCGACCCCGATGGCTACAAGATTGAGCTGATCCAGCGCCCCGAACACGCCAGCGGCGTGGGCCTGCGCTGAGCCCACGCGCCAGTTGATGGTTTAACGCGGCAGCTGGGACGCTTCGCGTGCCAGTGCTTCGATGCGAGCCCAGTCGCCTTGGGCCAGCGCGTCGGCAGGCACCAGCCAGGAGCCACCCACGCACGCCACATTAGGCAGCGCCAGCAGTTCATGTGCATTGGCTTGTGTGACACCACCCGTTGGACAGAACTTCACATCGAAAAACGGCCCCGACCAGGCCTTGAGCATTTGCGGGCCACCGGCCTGCATGGCCGGGAAAAACTTGAGTTCGGTATAACCGTCTTCCTGCGCCATCATGATCTCGCTGCCTGTGGCGACACCGGGTAACAGCGACAAACCGTTGTCGCGACAGGCTTGCCCCACGGCCTTGGTGTAACCCGGGCTCACTGCGAAACGTGCACCCGCCTTTGCCGAAGCGGCTGCATCAGCTGCGCTGCGCACTGTGCCTGCCCCCACCACAGCACCAGGCACTTCCTTGGTAATGGCCTCCATGCAGGCCAGCGCCTGCGGGGTACGCAAGGTTACTTCGAGCATACGGATACCACCGGCTACCAGAGCGCGAGCCATGGGCACAGCATGCGCCACATCGTTCAGAACAATGACCGGAATCACGGGTGCGTCCTGCATCACTTGCAGGGCAGTCAGATTTACAGCCATGTGCAGGCTCCTTCTTCGGCTTTGAGCGC
>CAZPTM010000090.1:1898-6533 GCA_964589665.1 uncultured Limnohabitans sp.
CCATCGGTCACCAGCGCCACCTTAAAGCCTTTGCCTTGCAAGACCGCCAGCGGCGGTGTGAGCTTGTGCAGTTCGGGCATGCCATTGGCCTGCGGCCCCTGCCAGCGCACCACGCAGACAACATCGCGCTCGAGTTCACCGGCCTTGAAAGCATCATGCAGCGCTTCCTGAGAATCGAACACGCGCACAGGCGCTTCAATGATGTGGTTTGTCTCGGGAACTGCCGAAATCTTGATCACACTGCGACCCAGATTACCTTGCAGTAATTTCAGACCGCCGGTAGAGCTGAAGGGGTTGGACGCAGGTCGCACCACGCTTTCGTCCTTGCTGGCGCCCGCGTCTTGCCAGACCAGTTGCGCTCCTTGCAGGGACGGGATGCGCGTGAATTCACGGATGCCGCCACCACGCACCGTCAGCACATCCTCGTGCATCAGGCCTGCGTCCAGCAGTTCGCGGATCACAAAGCCCGGGCCACCTGCGGCCTGGAACTGGTTCACATCGGCACTGCCGTTGGGATACACCCGAGTGAGCAGTGGCACCACGTCAGACAAAGCAGAAAAGTCGTCCCAATCGATCACAATGCCCGCCGCACGGGCCACAGCCACCCAATGAATCAAGTGATTGGTCGAACCGCCCGTAGCCAACAGGGCCACCATGGCGTTGACAATGCAGCGCTCGTCCACCAATTGGCCAATCGGTGCAGGCTTTTTGAGCACGGTACGTACCGCTTCGCGCGTGAGTTCGGCGCGGGCGCCCTCATGGGGTTGGATAAAGGCCGTACCCGGCACATGCAGACCCATGGCTTCGAGCAGCATCTGGTTGCTGTTGGCGGTGCCATAAAAAGTACAGGTGCCCTCGCCGTGGTAAGCCGCAGATTCGGCTGCCAGCAGCTCTTCGCGGCCGATCTGACCCAGCGCCGCTTTCTCGCGCACCTTGGCCTTGTCGCTGTTAGACAGGCCACTGCTCATGGGCCCGGCGGGCACAAACACCATGGGCAAATGTCCAAACTGCAGAGCACCAATCAGCAGGCCCGGCACGATCTTGTCGCACACGCCCAGCATGAGTGCCGCATCAAACACATCGTGGCTCAGCGAAACCGCAGTGGCCATGGCAATCACATCACGACTGAAGAGGCTCAGTTCCATGCCCGGCGTGCCCTGGGTCACGCCATCGCACATGGCAGGCACGCCACCGGCTACTTGGGCCGTGGCGCCCAGTTTGCGGGCCTCTTCCTTGATGACATCAGGGTAGTGCTGCAGCGGCGCATGGGCCGAGAGCATGTCGTTATAGGCGTTGACAATGCCAATGTTCGGCGCACGGGGCGCTACAACCTGAATGGCGCTCAACCCACTGGCTTTTTGCTTGTCGGCATCCGGCATAGCTGCAAAAGCATGGGCCACGTTGGCGCAGCCCAAACGCTGCGCGCCCGGTGTTCGCGATGCGTAGCTTTCAAGTTGCGCCAAATAAGCTTGGCGGGTGGTCTGACTGCGCTTGGCAATGCGCTCGGTCACAACCAGCAATGTCGGATGCAAACTCATGAAGGGAAACCTTGTTGGTAACAAAATTACAAAACCAATGGTAACCGGTTTCCTTCATGATAGGAAGGCGTGCAGGTTACAGGTGAGGTACGAATTGCCCCGCCTGATTGACTCTGCCCACAAACGCGCCAGGTTTACTGGATCGCCACTTCCACGCGCCGTGCCTCGGCAAGCGCACCCTCGGTGGTCGGGATGTTCTCAGGCTTGACGAGCTCCATGGCAGCATCCGGCACGCCCATGCGGGCCAATGCAGCGTGAACGGCCTGAGCGCGTTGCGCTGCCAACACCGCATTGGCTTGCGGCGAACCTGTACTGTCATGGAACCCACTGATTTTGAGTGTTTTACCGGCCAGGCCAGCTTGAACCACGGATTGCAAGGCCTCGTCTGCGCCTTCAGCCAGTTGTGCACTTCCCGAGGCAAAGTAGAACTTGACCACGCCATCGACCACACGCACCGCGCTCTCGTCATCCTTGAGAACAAGAGGTTGGGTCACCGTGTCCAGAGCTTGTGCCGGTTCAGGCAAAGCAACCACCGAGGTCACAGGCGCGGGTTTATCTCCTAAGCGCGATACACCTACCCCGATGGCCAGCGCACATGCCAAGGACACAACCGAAACAAGCAGCACGCCGACTACTTTATTTTGCTGATCATCTTCATTTTGAGTCATTTTGAAATCTCCCTTTAAAACCGAAGAATTCTAATATCTCATCGAACACAAGCCCTGGAATCGACGTTGACCAGTTCCAGGCCGCGTACTGCGTGTGCTGGTTATGATCAATTCAAGGAAAATCTGCACCATGAACATCGCCGACCTGCGCAAAAGTTACGAAAAAGCCGAACTCAGCGAGCTCGCCTCTCACGCTGACCCCTTGCAGCAATTTAGCCAATGGTTTGACGAGGCCCTGAAATCAGAGGTTCCAGAGCCAAATGCCATGACAGTGGCTACTGTCAGCAGTGATCTGCGCCCAAGTACCCGTGTGGTCCTGATCAAGGACTTCGATACGCGAGGCATTGTCTGGTACACCAATTACGCCAGCCGCAAGGGCCAGGAGTTGGCCGGCAACCCCTATGCCGCCCTGCAATTTCATTGGGTAGAGCTTGAGCGGGTCGTTCGCATTGAAGGTCGAGTCGAAAAAGTCAGCGACGCCGAAAGCGACACCTACTTCCATAGCCGCCCACTGGACTCACGCATTGGCGCCTGGGCCTCGCCGCAAAGCCAGGTGATCGATAACCGTACCGTGCTGGTTACCAACGCCGCAAAATACGGTGCTCAATTTTTGCTTCAGCCACCACGCCCCCCCCACTGGGGCGGTTACCGGCTGGTGCCTGACCGTTGGGAATTCTGGCAAGGCCGCAAAAGCCGTCTGCACGACCGCTTGCGCTATCGCCTCGATGAAGCTCAGTGGGTACGCGAGCGTTTGGCACCTTGACGCACCAGCTGCCTTCAATGCGGTAGCAAAGCCAGCGCCAGCGAAACGCTGATGGCTGACAGCACCGTGGACAGAGCCACGGCACCAGTAACAGCGTCTTCTTCGAGTGAGTAACGCTGAGAAAACAAAAACACATTGGCCCCCATAGGCAAGGCGGCCACCACCACCATGACCGACAGGTGAAGCCCGCGCAGCCCCAGCATCCAGCCCAAGGCAAACATCAACAGCGGGTGCACCATGGTTTTCACCGTGGCCACTTTCAACGCAGTTTTAATGTGTTGACCCAAAGGAATCTGGGCCAGGCTCACCCCCACCAGCAACAAGGCAATGGGGCCAAAGGCCGAACCCAGCATCTGCAAAGGCTTGTCGATGACCGGGTGCAGGCCCCAGCCCGTTTGGGCATACGCCAGCCCCAACAAAATAGGCAAAGGCACGGGGTGCATAACCGTGCTGCGAATGGCTTGCGCCACCATGCGCCACAAAGGCGCCCTCTGTGCAGTAGCCTGCGCCTGTTGGTGCGCCAGTTGCAACTCGATCACGATGGTAGCCACCGTCAGCAGCACCAGGGCGTGCAAGGCAATCAATGACAGCAGCAGCACCTGACCCTCGTGACCAAAGGCCAGTCCTACCAAGGGAATACCGATCATCACCGTGTTGCTGAAGACGCTGCCCAGCGCCAGCACTGAAGCCCTCGCCGTTCGGCCATACAGGTACACGCTGGCAAAAAACAGCACGCCCACCACCACAAAATACTGGAACACAGGGCGCATGTCCAAGCGCTCCAGGTGAACGCTGCTCATGGTGCGAAACAGCAATGCCTGGGTAAGCACCAGAAACACAAGATTGGACAGGTCTTTGACCGCCTCAGGCCGTACCCATTTAAAGCGCCCGGCCCCAAACCCTACAAAAATCAGGAGCGCCACCGGCAACAAAGCCGAAACAACAGGATGGTCAAACGTCATGCGCCAATTATCTGGCGCTGGCACTCAGTCAAGCAGCCACTGCGCGAATGTCCTTCGAAACTTATCGACCTTCGGCGCCGCTACGGCCAGGCAGTAGCCATGCCCAGGGTGGCGTTCAAAAAAGTCCTGATGGTAGTCCTCTGCCGCTGCGTACGCGCGCAGTGGCTGCAGCTCGGTCACCACCGGAACGCCCAATGCCTGCTGGACTACTGACAGCACCTCGCGAGCCACCGCTTCCTGTTCGGGCTGTGTGAAGTAAATACCGCTGCGGTACTGCGTACCGACGTCGTGCCCCTGGCGGTTGAGTGTGGTCGGATCATGGATCACAAAGAAAATTTCCAGTAACTCGCGCACGCCAATTTGCTGCGGGTCGTAGACCAGTTTGACCACCTCGTTGTAGCCCGTGGTCCCCGTGCAGACCTCGTCGTAGGTGGGAGCTTCAGTGTGGCCATTGGCATAACCCGACTCCACATCGACCACGCCTTTGACCCGTACATAAACCGCCTCGGTGCACCAAAAGCAGCCACCACCCAAGACCAGGGTTTGGAAAGAAGAAGTATTCATGGTGACAGCCCGCCGTGATTGAGGAAGAAGAACACCCCATAATTATCAAAACTTTCAACGAGACGAGCCATGGCCACAAGCAAAAACACCTTCAGCTGGGAAGACCCTTTCAACCTGAGCGCTCAGCTCACCGAAGACGA
>CAZPTM010000091.1:0-6499 GCA_964589665.1 uncultured Limnohabitans sp.
CCTAACGTAAGGCGCGCCCTCTGAGGCATGGGGTGGGTATGTCCTGATGTCTCGGCCGTGACGAGTGCACTGGCTTTGTGCATGACTTCGCACGGCCATACGTTTGTTGCTGACTAAAACGATCAAAGATAAACCCTGTTGCATTTTTTTAGGGAAAACACCGACATATATGCGCAATAAAATATCTAAACATTCAAACAAGATACAAACTGTCGCAATTCAATATCACAGAATTGCACCCCAGCGGTGTTGTCTGTTCCCGCTATCAACCAACCAATCTTCCAATCAGGAGACGAACGTGAAATTGAAATTCTCAGCCCTCATGGCTGCTGGCTTGCTGGCAGCAGGCGCTTCCCACGCAGCCACTGAACTGGTCATCGCCACAGTGAACAACGGCCACATGATCGAAATGCAAAAACTCAGCCCCGAGTTTGAAAAAGCCAACCCCGATATCAAACTCAAGTGGGTAACGCTGGAAGAGGGCGTGCTGCGTCAGCGCGTCACGACCGACATCGCCACCAAGGGCGGTCAGTTCGACATCATGACCATTGGCATGTACGAAACCCCGATCTGGGGCAAGAAGGGCTGGCTCAAGGAAATCAAGGCCGACGCCAAGTATGACGCCGACGACCTGCTGCCCGCCATGCGCAACGGCCTGTCGGTGGACGGCAAGATGTTTGCCGTGCCTTTTTACGGCGAAAGCTCCATGTTGATGTACCGTAAGGACTTGGCCGACAAGGCCGGCATCAAGGTGGCCGACAAGCCCACCTGGAACGACATCACCACCTTGGCTTCCAAAATCCACGACCCCAAGAATGGCGTGTACGGCATCTGCCTGCGCGGCAAGCCGGGCTGGGGTGACAACATGGCCTTCCTGTCCACGCTGGTCAACACCTACGGCGGTCAATGGTTTGACATGAGCTGGAAACCCCAGCTCGAAACCAAGCCCTGGAAAGACGCCATCGGCTTTTATGTGGACCTGCTCAACAAGTACGGCCCCCCCGGCTCTTCGGCGAACAGCTTTAACGAAATCCTGGCGCTGTACAACGAAGGCAAGTGCGGCATGTGGATCGACGCCACCATTGCGGCCTCTTTCATCACTGATCCCAAGCAGTCCAAAGTGGCTGACAAGGTGGCCTTTGCACAAGCCCCGACCAAGGTGACCCCCAAGGGCGCCAACTGGCTGTGGGCCTGGGCGCTGGCCATTCCGGCCGGCACTCAAAAGGCTGACGCTGCCCAAAAGTTCGTGACCTGGGCCACGTCCAAGGATTACATCGAGCTGGTTGCCAAGACCAATGGCTGGGGCCATGTGCCTACCGGTACGCGCAAGTCTACCTACGCCAACCCCAACTTCCAGAAAGCTGCCAAGTTCGCCGCTGCTGAGAAGGCTGCGATTGACAGCGCCAACCCCAATGACAGCACGCTGCCCAAGAGCCCCTATGTGGGCGTGCAGTTTGCCGCCATTCCGGAGTTCCAGTCGATCGGTATCGCTGTGGGCCAGCAAATGAGCGCAGCCTTGGCTGGCAAGACCTCTGTCGATGCAGCCCTTAAGGCTTCGCAAACTGCGGCTGACCGCGAAATGCGCAAGGCTGGTTACTACAAGTGATCGTCTGAAATGGGCAGAGCCCAAGCCTCTGCCCGATTTGTCTCCATCATGGGTTATGGGGTGTCCGTGAATCGACGGACACCTCCTTTTGGACACCCCGAATGAAACGTATATTGCCTCGCGTGCTTATGACGCCCGCCATCGTGACACTCTTCCTCTGGATGATCGTGCCCTTGGTGATGTCCATTTATTTTTCGACCATCCGTTTTAATTTGATGCAGCCCGACCAAAGCGGCTTCATTGGATGGGAGAACTTCGAATATTTTGTCACCGACCCCTCGTTCTGGCCGGCGGTGATGAACACCGTGCTGCTGCTGGGCAGCGTGATCGTGATCACCGTGGTGTTGGGCGCTGCGTTGGCGCTGTTGATTGATGAGCCTTTCCCCGGGCGTGGTCTGGTGCGTGTGCTCCTGATTTCTCCGTTTTTTGTCATGCCCACGGTCAACGCCTTGCTGTGGAAGCACATGATGATGAACCCTATTTATGGGGTACTAGCCCAAGTCTGGCATTTTTTTGGTGCCACGCCTGTCAACTGGCTTGAAGACTTTCCGCTGCTGTCGGTGATCATCATGGTGTCCTGGCAGTGGCTGCCGTTTGCAGCATTGATATTCATTACCTCACTGCAAAGCATGAACCGCGAGCAAATCGAAGCCTCGCGCATGGACGGTGCCAACTACCTGCAGCAACTGCGCTATCTGTACATCCCGCACCTGGCGCGATCAGTGGCGGTGGTTGTGATGATTGAGCTGATTTTCTTGTTGAGCATCTTTGCCGAGATATACACCACCACCGGTGGCGGCCCTGGTGATGCCAGTACCAATGTGGCTTTTCTGATTTTCAAGCAAGCGCTGCTCAATTTTGATGCCGGTGTGGCTTCGGCGGGTGCGCTCTTTGCAGTGGTTCTGGCCAATATTGCTGCCATTTTCCTGATGCGCATGGTCGGCAAGAGCCTGGATAAGTGAGGAACAAAACCATGTCTCGTGCATCCACTTTTTCTGCAGTTTTGCTGTTGCGTACCGTGCTGGCCTGGGGCGTGACGCTGTTGCTGTTCTTCCCCTTGTTTTGGCTTTTACTGACGGCATTCAAGACTGAACTGCAGGCCATTTCCGTGCCGCCGTTGCTCGTGTTTGAGCCAACTTTGGAAAATTTCTCTGAAGTCCAGCAACGCAGTGACTACCTGCTGTACGCCAAGAACTCAGTCATCACCAGTGTTCTTTCTACAGTGTTGGGCCTCATGCTGGCGGCACCAGCCGCGTACTCGATGGCCTTCTTCAAGAGCAAGCGAACAAAGGACATCCTGATGTGGATGCTCTCGACCAAGATGATGCCCGCTGTGGGTGCTTTGGTGCCCATTTATGTGCTGGCGCAAAAGGCGCACCTGCTGGACACCCAGCTGGCACTGATCATCGTCTTTACCTTGTCGAACCTGCCCATCATGGTGTGGATGCTGTATTCGCACTTCAAGGACATTCCCCACGAGATCCTGGAGGCCGCGCGTATGGACGGCGCCACGCTGTGGCAAGAGTTCACGCGTGTTCTTTTGCCACTGGGCATGGGCGGATTGGCATCGACAGGTCTGCTGTGCCTGGTGCTCAGCTGGAACGAAGCCTTCTGGAGCCTTAACCTCACGGCAGCCAAGGGCGGAACGCTGGCGACCCTGATCGCCAGCTACTCCAGTCCAGAAGGGTTGTTCTGGGCCAAGCTGTCGGCGGCCTCCTTGATGGCGATTGCTCCCATCGTGGTGTTTGGCTGGTTCAGCCAGAAACAACTGGTCCAAGGCCTGACCTTTGGTGCCGTCAAGTAAGCGCGATGAGCGCAAAGATTGAAGAGTAAAGACATGTCCTTTCTGCAACTGAACAACATTGAAAAATTCTTTGGTGAGCACCGTGCCATCAAAGGGGTCAACCTGAACATCGAGCCGGGCGAGTTCATCGTCTTTGTCGGTCCATCGGGTTGCGGTAAGTCCACCTTGCTGCGCTTGATTGCCGGGCTGGAGGGCATTGATGGTGGCCAGCTGTCTCTCGATGGTCGCGACATCACACATTTGCCTTCGAGCAAGCGCGACCTGGCCATGGTGTTTCAAAGCTATGCGCTGTATCCGCACATGAGCGTGTACGAAAACATGAGCTTTGCGCTCAAGCTGGCCAAAGAGCCAGAGGCGGTGATCAAGGAGAAGGTCGAGCGTGCGGCCAGCATCCTGAACCTCACGCCCTATTTGCAGCGCACCCCCAAGGAGTTGTCAGGTGGGCAACGTCAGCGCGTAGCGATTGGTCGCGCCATCGTGCGTGCGCCCAAGGTGTTCCTGTTTGACGAGCCGCTGTCCAACCTGGACGCCGCTTTGCGCGGACAAACCCGCGTGGAAATCGCCAAGCTGCACCGCGAGCTGGGGGCGACGACCATCTACGTGACGCACGACCAGGTCGAAGCCATGACGCTTGCCGACCGTGTGGTGGTCTTGCGCGATGGTCAGATAGAACAAGTGGGTACACCGCTGGAACTTTACGACCGTCCCGCAAACCAATTTGTGGCGCAGTTCATTGGCACACCTCAGATGAATGTGTGCGCGCTGCAAAACTTGCCTGCTGCAGTGGCCGATCAGGCGCCAGCAGCGGCCAAGGGTGGCAGCTTGGGCCTGCGCCCAGAAGATGTCAGCGTGCATGCCGGGGACAGCACAGGCATGCAAGGGCGTGTAGAGTTGGTTGAAGCTCTGGGTGCAGAGACGCTTATTTATGTCCATACCAGTGAAGGCGCACAGTTGGTCTCCCGACAGAACGAGCGCACCACTTTGCATGCTGGCGCCACTGTTGGCTTGAGTCTGGACCTGACGCACGCACACTGGTTTGATGCTCAGGGTCGTGTAGTGGCGCAAACCTGAGCTGCTCAAGGAACATGACCATGAAACTTGCAGGCAAAGTGGCAGTCGTGACCGGAGCAGCATCGGGCATTGGCTTGGCCAGTGCTCAGGCTATGCTGGGGCAGGGGGCTCGTGTGGTTCTGGTAGATCGCGACGCGCAGACGCTACAAAAAGTCTGTACGCCTTATGGCGATGCTGCCGTGCCGTTGGTGCTCGATTTGCTGGATGCAACGCAATGCGCAGCTTTGGTTCCACAGGTGCTTCAGCACATGGGACAAATCGACATGTTCCACGCCAATGCAGGCATGTATGTGGGCGGTGACCTTGTGGATGCCGAGCCTGAGGCGATCGACCGGATGGTCCAGCTCAATGTGAGTGTGGTCATGAAAAACGTGCGCGATGTGTTGCGCCACATGATCGAACACCAATCTGGCGATGTGATTGTCACCAGCTCGCTGGCCGCACATTTCCCAACGCCCTGGGAGCCTGTTTATGCCTCGTCTAAATGGGCTATCGATTGCTTCGTTCAGACGACGCGCCGCCAGGTGTTCAAACATGGCATCCGTGTGGGGGCTATCTCCCCAGGGCCGGTGATCACCTCCTTGTTGGCGGACTGGCCAGCCGACAAGCTGCAGGAGGCCCGTGATAAAGGCAGTTTGCTCGAAGCTTCTGAAGTGGCTGAGGTTGTGCTTTTTATGCTCACCCGACCTCGCGGCATGACCATTCGCGATGTGGTCATGCTGCCCACCCAATTTGACCTTTGAACCTTTTGAATTGAACATCACCATGAACGTCATGCTGCATCTGGGCCTGGGCTCATTTCACCGGGCCCACCAAGCTGTTTACTTGCACGAACTGATTGAAAGCGGCGACACCGGCTGGATTCTGGCAGGAGGCAATACCCGCCCTGACATGGCCGAAACCATCGAAGCGTTGGCTTCGCAAGGGGGTGCCTATACGCTGGAAACTATCTCTCCTGCAGGCGAGCACCGTTACGAGCGCATCACCTCCATCCGCAAGGTGATTCCGTGGTCGTCAGACCTGTCGGGGCTGATTGCTCAGGGGGCAGATGCTGCCACACGCATCATCTCGTTCACCGTGACTGAGGCGGGCTATTACCTCGATGCCCATAACCGTCTGGATCTGACCACCTTTGCCGATCTGCGATCGGATGTCGAAGCGGCCAAGGCGGGGCGTCCTGGCCCCACCATTTATGCAGCCCTCACGGCCATTTTGCGCGAGCGCATGCGCCGTGGCAGCGGCCCGGTCACGCTTCTCAATTGCGATAACCTGCGCCACAACGGCGAGCGTTCGCGCAGCGGCCTGCTGCAATTCATTGAGCTGATTGGCGACACTGAGTTGCTGACATGGGTACAGGCCAACACCAGCAGCCCCAATGCCATGGTGGACCGCATCACGCCACGTCCTGCGCCAGATGTGCGCGAACGCGTCAAAGCGGCCACTGGTGTGGACGATGCGGCCGCCCTGATGGGCGAGAGTTTTATCCAGTGGGTGATTGAAGACAATTTCATTGCTGGTCGCCCCGCCTGGGAAAAGGTCGGCGCTGAAATGGTGCAGTCTGTGGATGCCTATGAGGAAGCCAAGATTCGCTTGCTCAACGCCACACACTCCTGCATTGCCTGGGCAGGCACCTTGGTGGGCTACACCTATATCCACGAAGGCACGCACGATGCGGCCATTCGCCAGATGGCCTATGACTACGTCACCAACGACACCATTCCGGTTTTAGACACGCCCGAAGCGCCGTGCCCCATTGATCTGCCCAAGTACCGCGATGTGGTGCTCGACCGCTTTGGCAATCCTGCCATTCGCGATACCAACCAGCGTGTGGCGATGGATGGTTTTTCCAAAATCCCGGGTTTCATCGCCCCTACCATCCGTCAACGACTTGCGCGCGGCGAGAGCATCGACAGCGTTGCCATGCTGCCAGCCTTGTTCCTGGCCTATTTGCAGCGTTGGCATGCAGGGCAAATCAGCTACACCTACCAGGACCAGGCCATGGATCCGGCGGTGGCGCA
>CAZPTM010000092.1:0-6487 GCA_964589665.1 uncultured Limnohabitans sp.
CAGCGCAGCTGGCCCTTGCACACCTTGCCCAGCGACATGGGCGCGCCACGGTGCGGACAAAAATCTTCCACCGCCACCACCTTGCCACTGCCATCGCGGAAGAATGCCATCTTCTCGTTGCAAATGGTGCGGCCCATCGGCTTGTCGCCCAAGGCGTCCAGATCGGCCTCCGAGCAAGCCACATACCAGGTGTTCATCACAAACATCGTTTTCTCCACTGTCGTTGCCAACGCCCGGCTCAAGCCGAACGAATCAATTGCACACCAGGCAAGCCCTGCCCATCCGGCGCGCGCAGCGCCTGCTGCATGTTTTGCCGCGCCAGACGCGAGTGCTCGCGCATCAAGGCCTCAGCGCGGCCCGCTTCGCGCCGAGCAATCGCCTCCAGCACCTGCCGGTGCTGGTACTGCGCCACCACCAACGCATCACGCGCCGCCGCATCGCCCACACGCACACCCACAAAGCCCGATGGCGAAGCAAACGGCAGCGCCGCCGCCCGTTCAATTTCCACGCGCAACACCTCGCTGCCCGGCATCTCGGTCAACAAACGGTGAAAGCGCGCATTGAGCTCCACATAGCGCGAAAACATGGCCTCGCTCAGCGACGCATCGCGCAGCGCCTCGTCAATCTCGTCCAGACACGCGCGTGCCTGCTCCAACACCGCAGCGCGCACACCTCGCTCAGCCGCCAGCCGCACGGCCAGCCCCTCCAGCGTCCCGCGCAGCTCAATGGCGTCGGCCACCTCCTGCTCGGAAAACGTGCGCACCACAAAACCACCGTTGGGCAGCGCCTGCAACAAGCCCTCTTGTTCCAGCTTGACCAGCGCCGCACGCACCGGCGTGCGCGACACGCCCAAGCGCTGCGCCAGCATCACCTCGGTCACGCGGCCGCCTGCAGACAGCTCGCCCGCCAAAATCCACTCGCGCAGACGCAGCTGCGCCTTGACCGCAGCAGAAGCGGAATCTTCCAGCGCCCCATCGGGCTCAGCGTGACGTCGCAAGGCATTCATGCCAGTACTCTCCTTGGGCCGTAATGTATACATGATTGGGTCAAATTACCGTTAATTTGCCCAATATTTGAGCAAATTAGGGTTTTTCTGTATGCAATCAAACGACATCCCGAACTTGTCATAAGCATGGCTTAGACTTGTCCCCACCATGAATGCCGTCTCCCGCCGCACCTTGCTGGGCACACTTGCCGCCAGCGCCTGGGCCAGTCCCTGGGCTGGCCACGCATGGGCCAGCACCGCCGCGCCCGACATGAGCCTGATGGTCCCCGCCAGCCCCGGTGGCGGCTGGGACACCACGGCTCGCGCCCTCGGCCAGGCCCTGCTGGCCAGCCAAAGCGCTGCGCACATACGCTACGAAGTGCGCTCGGGCGCCGCCGGCACCATTGGGCTGGCGCAATTCGCTCGCGAACACCACGCCGACCCCAACGCCCTGATGGTCATGGGCTCGGTCATGCTCGGCGGCATCCTCTCGGGCAAGCCCCCCGTCACGCTCGATGCCGTCACCCCCATTGCCCGATTGAGCAACGAATACAACGTCATCGTCGTACCCACGTACTCGCCCTGGCAAGACATGCGCAGCCTGCTTGCGCAATTCAAGGCGCAACCCGGCAGCATCCGCTGGGGCGGCGGCTCGCGCGGTGCAACCGAACACATCGTGCTGGGCCTGCTGGCGCAAAGCCTGGGCCAACGCAGTGAACGCATCAACTACGTACCCTTTCGAGGCGGTGGCGAAGCCGCTGCCGCCCTGACCTCTGGCGGCGTCATGGCCGCCAGCAGCGGCATCAGCGAATTCATGCCCTACATCCAACGCGGTCTGATGCGCCCACTGGCCGTCACCGGCCCGCAGCGCATGCCCGGTCTTGATGCCCCCACGCTGCGCGAGCTCGGACACGACGTGGTCTTTGGCAACTGGCGCGGCGTTTATGGCGCACCACAACTCACACCTGCCCAGCGCCAACAACTGACCGCCCGCGTAGAACAAGCCGTGCGCCACACCAGCTGGCAAAACGCCTTGCAAAAACACCAATGGCACGACAGCTGGCTGTCTGGCGACGCCTTTGCGCAATTTGTCGCGCAGGACATGCAAGCCATGGCCCGCGTCATGCAGTCTGCCGGGCTGCACTGAACGGCAGCCACACACTCACCCTCAGGCCGCACACCCGGCCATTTGCATCAAGCTCATTGTCCAGCGACAAACCGCCTTGCAAGGCCTGCACAATGTCGTGCGCAATCAACAAGCCCAAGCCTGCGCCCGCTTGCGGTCCGCTGGCGGCAAAGGCCTCAAACAGATGTTCTCGCTGGCGCGGCGACAAACCCGGCCCGCTGTCGACCACATCCAGCTGCAAACGCTCGCCCACCTGAGACATGAGCACCTGCAATCGCCCGTGCTGCGGACAGTGCTTGATGGCGTTGTGCAGCACATTGCGCACCAACTCGCGCAGCATCCAGTGGTGCGCCAACACTTGGCCGGGCTGCTCGCGCAACTCAAAATCCAGATCGCGCTGCGCCATCAACGGTGCCAAATCCAGCGCCACCTCGCGCACCGACTCGGCCCAAGGCAATGCCTCCAACGCGTTCTCCTGCACCAGCTGTTCCACCTTGGCCAGCGCCAGCATCTGATTGGCCAGCGCTGTGGCACGCTCCACCGTCTGTTCAATTTCGGCCAACGCTTGGGCCGGCGGCACATCGCCGCGCCGCGCCGACTGCACCTGCGCCTTGAGCACCGCCAAGGGCGTACGCAACTGGTGCGAGGTGTCGCGCACAAAACGCTTTTGGTGCTTGAGCACATGCGCCAAGCGCCCCATCACCTCGTTGGTCGCCTTCAAAATCGGGCGCAACTCACGCGGTGCATCGTCCGACGCAATGGGCCGCAAATCCAGCGGTGTGCGCTCGCGCAGCGCCGCTGACAAGCGGCGCACCGGTGCCGTAGCCCGCTGCACACTCCAGACCACCACCAACCCCATCACCAACAGCAACAAGCCCTGACGCCACAAGGTACGCACCAGAATTTCGCTGGCGCGTGCACGACGCAGCTCCAGCGTTTCGGCCACCTGAATGTGAGCCATGGCCGAGCCGTTTTCGCTGACCACCGGCTGCTGCAAAATCGCCACGCGCACCGGCTGGTCGTTGTAGGTGTCATCGTAAAAATCCACCAACGCGGCATACGACGAACGCACCGGCATCGTGCCCTGCCAGGGTGGCAAATCGGCAAAACCCGACACCTCGCGCCCCTGCTGATCGCTCACGCGGTAATACATGCGGCTTTGGTTATCGGCCTCAAACGCCTCCAACGCCGAGTACGGCACCGTGGCGCTGATACGAGCCTCTGGTCCGTAACCCTGCGCGGTCAGTTGCTCGCCAATGGTTTTAGCCGAAGCCAGCAGCGTGCGGTCATAAGCCAGGTTAGCAGCCGCCAGCGTCTCGTTGTACAGGCTCACGGTGTTGATGCTCACGAGCACCAGTACCGGCAGCAACAGCGCCGTCAGCAACGTGCGTCGCAACGAGTCAGCACGATCAGGCATGCATCACCTCACGCATGCGCATCCTCGCGCAGCAAGTAGCCCAAGCCACGCAACGTCACCAACGACACGCCCGTATCCTGCAAACGCTTGCGCAAGCGATAAGCCACCACCTCTATCGCTTCAAGCTGTACATCGCCCTCGCCCTCAAACACAGCCGTAAACAACTGCTCCTTGCTCAAAGCACGGCCGGGCTGTCGCATGAGCTGGCGCATCAACTGCGCCTCGCGCACTGGCATGTCCTGCACCTGCCCGCGCCAGTACAAGGCGCCGCTGCTGCGGTCCAGCCGCCACTCGCCCAAAGCGCTCAGGTCTGCAGCGGCCCCATCATCGCCCGCGCCTGCACGCCGCGCCAGGGCACGCAAGCGCGCTTCGAGCTCATCCAGATCAAAAGGCTTGGCCAGATAATCGTCTGCCCCGGTGTTGAGCCCCAGCACGCGGTCACCCACGGTGCCACGCGCCGTCAAAATCAACACCGGCGCGCGCAAACCCGCCGCACGCGCCTGGCTCAGCAGCTGCAACCCATCGGTGTCGGGCAGTGTCAAATCCAGCGCCACCACCGCAGGCGCATGGCCCTGCCACCAGCCCAGCCCCTCAGCCCCTGTCCCGAAGGCCAGCACCTGCCAACCCTGGCGAGCCAGGCTGCGCTGCAGCGTTACGCGCAGTTGCGCGTCATCCTCAATCAACAAGACCTGCATTGGTGCAAACCCTCGGTTTTTGAACAGCCCGCTGACAGCTGGGCTGGCGAACATTCACCTCGTGCCCATGGGCATGTCGGCGTTGCTGCAAGGTTACCACCCGCCAGCGCACCGGCTCACCTTCACAAACCCCAACAGGAGATGACATGAAAAAGACCCTCAAATGGATCGCCCCCCTGGGCGCAGCCCTGGCCCTGCACACCGGCGCCTGGGCGTTCACCCCCGGCAACACCGAGTGCATTGCCCCCGCAGGCGCGGGCGGTGGCTGGGACATGACTTGCCGCCTGTTCGGCAAAACCCTGCAAGACATGAAGCTCATCCCCGGCTCCATGCAAGTGACCAACAAAGCCGGCGCGGGCGGTGGCGTGGCATACGCCGAAGTGGTCAACAAGCGCAACGCCGACAACGACCTGATCGTGGCCGCCTCCTCTGCCACCACCACCCGTCTGGCCCAAGGCCTGTTCAAGGGCGCGGACTACACCCAAGTGCGTTGGCTCGGCGCGATTGGCACCGACTACGGCATGGTCGCCGTGTCTGCCGACTCCCCCATCAAAACCCTGCCCGAGCTGCTGGCCAAAGTCAAAGCCGACCCCTCCAGCGTGGCCTTTGCTGGCGGCTCTGCTGTGGGCGGCTGGGACCACCTGAAGGTCCTGATCGCAGCCAAAAAATCTGGCGTCAGCGATGTGCGCAAAGTCAAGTACGTGGCCTTTGACGGCGGCGGCGAAGCCGTGACCCAGCTGCTCGCAGGCAAAGTGCAAGCCTTCACCGGCGACATCTCCGAAGCCAAAGGCTTTGTGGACGCAGGCAAGATCAAAGTGCTGGCCGTGCTCGCCCCCGAGCGCATGAGCGGCGACTTTGCCGGCTTCCCCACCGCCAAAGAGCAAGGCCTTGACGTGGTCGGCGCCAACTGGCGCGGCTTCTACGTGCCCGGCAAGATGAGCGACGACGCCTACGCCTTCTGGACCAAGCAACTGAGCGCCGTCAACAGCTCCAAAGAGTGGAAAGCCCTGGCCGCCAAAAACGGCATGGAACTGATGAACGTGACCGGCCCCAAGTTCGAGGCCTTCGTCAAAGCCAACATTGAAGAAATCCGCGACCTCTCCAAAGAGATCGGCATTCTCAAGTAAACCCACGGCAAGCGACTGACCACGAGAGATTGACCATGAGTGACCGCATCTTTGGCGCCTTCGGGCTGCTCTTTGCCGGCTTGATGGCTTGGGCCACCACGCTGATCGAAGAGAGTTTTATTCAAGACCCCTTGGGCCCCAAGGCATTTCCCTTGGTGATTGCGGCGCTCGTGGCCATCTCCAGCGTGGTCATGCTGCTCAAGCCGGACGAAGAGCCGGCTTGGCCAGCCCTGAACAAATGGCTGGAGCTGACCATCACCGTTGGCGTGATGGTCGCTTACGCCTACGTGCTGCCCGAGCTGGGCTTTGTGATCTCGTCGTCCTTGATCACTGCATTTCTCATCCACCGTCTGGGCGGCTCGCTCAAGCAAGCGGCCATCGGTGGCGTATTGACCTCTGTTGGCGTGTTTGTCGTGTTCGGTTACGGCCTGCACCTGTCGCTGGCCAAAGGCCCTTGGGGGTTCTGAACACATGGACATCCTTCAACACCTGATTGACGGCTTCTCCGTCGCCCTGACCTGGGAAAACCTCGCGCTGGCCCTGGTGGGCTGCGTGCTGGGCACCATCATTGGTGCGCTGCCGGGCCTGGGCCCATCGAACGGCGTGGCCGTGCTCATACCCGTGGTGTTTGCCATGGGCCTGCCCGCCACCCCCGCGCTGATCTTGCTGACCAGCGTGTACTACGGCTGCATGTACGGTGGCCGCATCTCATCCATTTTGCTCAACATCCCCGGTGACGAACCGGCCATGATGACCACGCTTGACGGCTACCCCATGGCCCGCAAAGGCCAGGTGGCCGAAGCGCTGGCCATCTCGGGCGTAGCCTCGTTTGTAGGCTCGTTTTTTGCCACCTGGGGCCTGGTGCTGCTGGCGCCTCAGCTCATCAAAGTTGCGTTGCTGTTCGGCCCGGCCGAATACTTTGCCATGTTCACCCTGGCCTTTGCCACCCTGGGCGGCGTGGCCAGCGCCAATCAGGCCAAGGCAGCACTGGCTGCAGGCATTGGCCTGGCCATTGCCCTGGTCGGCGTAGATGGCCAAACTGGCGTGCCGCGCTTTACTTTTGACAACATGCACTTCAACGACGGCATCGACTTTCTGGTCGCCATCGTGGGCATGTTTGCCCTGTCTGAAGTGCTG
>CAZPTM010000093.1:0-6395 GCA_964589665.1 uncultured Limnohabitans sp.
CTCAATGAAGGCCTGGCCTTGTTTGCGGTTGCCTGCAATGTCAAAACTGAAGACAGAGCCCGCGCCGCGCGGCAGCAGCTTTTGCGCCAGTGCGTGGCTGGGGTGGCTTTCCAGCAAGGGGTGGCCGACGCGACTGACCAGCGGGTGAGCAGCCAGAAACTCGACCACTTTTGCGGTGTTGTCCATATGACGCGCCATACGCAGCGACAGGGTTTCCATGCCCTGCAAAATCAGCCAGGCGCTGTGCGGCGAGAGGCAGGCGCCGAAGTCGCGCAGACCTTCGCGTCGGGCACGCAGCAAAAAGGCGCCCACCGTACTTTCCTCGGTGAAGACCATGTTGTGAAAGCCCTCATAGGCCTGCGTCAGCTCGGCAAACTTGCCCGAGCGCTCCCAGTCAAAGCTGCCGCCGTCCACCAGCACGCCGCCAATGACGGTGCCGTGGCCCGAGAGGAACTTGGTGGCCGAGTGGTAGACCAGATCGGCGCCGTGGTCAAACGGCTTGATCAGCCAGGGCGAGGTCAGGGTGGAGTCCACCAGCAGCGGCACGCCCGCCTCGTGGGCGATCTGGCTGACGGTGGGAATGTCCAGCACGTCCAGACCGGGGTTGCCCACCGTTTCGCCAAAAAACAGCCGGGTGTTGGGCCGCACGGCGGCGCGCCAGCCGTCGATGTCGCTGGCTTGCACAAACGTGGTCTCGATGCCAAAGCGGCGCAGGGTGTAGTGCAGCAGGTTTTGTGAGCCGCCGTACAAAGCGGTGGACGCCACGATGTGGCTGCCCGCGCCCATGAGCGTGCTGATGGCCAGGTGCAGCGCGGCCTGGCCGCTGGCGGTGGCAATGGCGCCAATGCCGCCCTCCAGCGCCGCCACACGCTGCTCCAGCACGGCAGTGGTGGGGTTGCTGATGCGGCTGTAAACGTGCCCCGCACGCTCCAGATTGAACAGGGCGGCGGCCTGGTCGCTGGACTCGAAGACGAAAGAGGTGGTCAGGTGGATGGGCACGGCGCGGGCGCCGGTGGCAGGGTCGGGGGCGGCGCCGGCGTGCAGCGCCAGGGTGTCAAAGCCGGGGTCGGAATAGCCGGGCATGTCTGTCTCCTTTTGTGCCCTTGCACGAAAGCTTGAGGCAAGGGCGCATCACTAAGCTTGTTCAGGTCTATTGTGGGCTATATTGAGAGCCAGAATTTGTGCCCCATCACTTTGGAGACATGTACCATGCAAGTCAGCGATATCTTGCGCGTCAAAGGCAACACCCTCTACACCGCACAGCCCGACCAGTCCTTGATGGATGCGGTCAGCTTCATGGCCGAAAAAGACTTGGGTTCGCTGGTGGTCATTGACAAGGGATTGGTCACGGGCATGCTGTCTTTTCGTGAAGTGATCAAGAAAATCGTGGTCAACGGTGGTCAAGTCGGGGCATCTACCGTGGGTGATGCCATGGATGGTCAACCTTTGACTTGTACGCCCACCACAGAGATCGACGAAGTGCGCCGCATGATGCTGGGCCACCATGCCCGCTACCTGCCAGTGCTCGATGGCACGGTGTTGATGGGTGTGATCAGCTTCTACGACGTGGCCAAAGCTGTGGTGGACGCGCAAAACTTCGAAAACAAGATGCTCAAGGCCTACATTCGCGACTGGCCGGAAAAAGATGAGGGTTGAAGAGATCACCGCGCCCCTTCTGGGCTCGTGATGACATTGCACTTGAAGTCACTGCGAAGCGCATGGCGCTGCGGCAGTCTCCTGACCTCTGGGATAATCAGTACCCATGAGCGGCAATACCTTCGGAAACCTCTTCGCTGTCACCAACTTCGGTGAATCCCACGGCCCGGCCATTGGCTGCGTGATTGACGGCTGCCCGCCGGGGCTTGAGCTGTCCGAGGCTGACATTCAGCCCGATCTGGACCGTCGCCGTCCCGGCACCAGCAAATTCGTCACCCAGCGCAATGAACCCGATGCGGTCCAGATTCTCTCGGGCGTGTACCTGGGCAAGACCACCGGCACCCCGATTTGCCTGCTCATTCAGAACACTGACCAGCGCAGCAAGGATTACGGCGACATTCTGCAAACGTTTCGTCCCGGCCATGCAGATTACACCTACTGGCGCAAATACGGTATTCGCGACCCACGCGGTGGTGGTCGCTCTTCGGCACGCCTGACTGCGCCCATGGTGGCTGCGGGCGCGGTGGCCAAAAAGTGGCTCAAGGAAAAACTTGGCACCACCTTTGTGGGCTGCATGACGCAAATTGGCGATGTGCCGATTGGCTTTGAAAGCTGGGACCATGTACCCAACAACCCGTTTTTTGCACCCGTGGCCGATGTGTCAGCGCTAGAGGACTACATGAGCGCGCTGCGCAAGTCCGGCGATTCGTGTGGTGCGCGTTTGCGTGTGGTGGCTCGCGGTGTTCCCGTTGGCCTAGGGCAGCCGCTGTTTGACAAGCTCGACGCCGATATTGCTTACGCCATGATGGGTATCAACGCAGTCAAGGGTGTCGAGATTGGTGCTGGCTTTGGCTGTGTGACGCAAAAGGGCAGCACGGCGGGGGATTCGCTCACGCCCGAAGGCTTTGTGGGTAACAACGCTGGAGGCATTCTGGGCGGCATCAGCTCGGGCCAGGACATTGAGGTGTCACTGGCCATCAAGCCGACCAGCTCGATCCTGATACCGCGCCAGACGATTGATTCCGAAGGTCATGCGACCGAGGTCATCACCAAAGGCCGTCACGATCCTTGCGTGGGTATCCGCGCCACGCCGATCGCCGAGGCTATGCTGGCCCTGGTCATCATGGAACATGCCCTGCAGTTCCGGGCTCAAAGTGCCGATGTCGAGCATGGCGTCGCTCCGATTGCCGCGCTTCGCTCGCAATGACAGACTGCCTTGTCACTGCGAGGGCCAAGGGTCCGTGGCAGTCTGCAGGCTTCCAGCAGCCAGTCGTGACCATCAAAGCCCATGACTAAGGCGCGTCGCCAGCTCTGGCCCTTTGCAGCGCTGTCGGCGACCTACTTTGCGCACATCGGCCTGTTCAACTCCTACCTGCCCTTGTGGCTCAAGGACTTGGGGCTGGGGCTGTTCACCATCAGCATCCTGACATCTGTGCAGGCAGTCACGCGTCTGTTTGCACCGTATGTGTGGGGCTGGCTCAGTGACCATACGGGCGAGCGGGTTCGCTTTTTGCGTTGGGGCGCAGCCGTGGCCTTGCTGTGCGCAGGTGCGCTGTGGTGGCCAATGCCGACGGCCTTGCTGGGTCTGGTGTTGTTGCTTATGTTTACCCATACCAGCGCGATGATGCCCATGAGCGAAGCGGCCATGGCGCATCTGGTCAGCCAGGGCGGCAGTTTTGATGCCCGGCGCTACGGGCGCGTTCGTCTGTGGGGCTCGTTGGGCTTCATGGCCACGGTGTTTGTGGCCGGTGCCTGGTTCGAGGCCCACGGCATGCAGAGTTTTGCCACCTGGACGGTGCTGAGCCTGCTGGCTTTGTTGATCAGCACCTTGCTGATGCCCGACCTGAAGGAGGCGCCACAAACCGAAGTGCAGCACGAGCGTATCTGGCCTGTGTTGCTGCAGCCGGGGGTGCGTTGGCTTTTCTTGGCGGCGTTTTTTCATGTGCTTTCGCACATGGGCATTTATGTGTTTTTCTCGCTCTACCTGGATGCCTTGGGCTACAGCAAAACCATGATCGGGATGCTCTGGGCCGTTTCTGTGCTGGTGGAAATTGGCTGGTTCTTTACCCAATCGCGCTGGTTGCCGCGCCTGCCCTTGACGGGCTGGATGGTGCTGTGCTCGGCAGCCATGGTGCTGCGCATGGGGGTCACGACGGTGTGGGCCGATGTGCTGTGGGTGTTGCTGCTGGCTCAGGCTTTGCATGCCTTGACCTTTGCCGCCCACCACACGGCCTGTGTGGCCCTGCTGTCGCACCATTTTCCGGGGCGCATGCGGGGGCGCGGGCAGGCGCTTTATACCGTCATCGCCTATGGAGTTCCTGGCGTGCTGGGTGGGTTTGTGGGCGGTTGGCTCAGTGAGCGCTGGGGCCTTCAAGCCGTGTTTGTGGCCATGACGGTGTGTGCCCTCGCAGCCACTGCAGCGGGTTGGCGCACCTGGCGTTTGGCGCACCCTGCCGCAATTCATGGTGCGTGACCATGTTGGATTTGCCCGATTTCATCGCTGCAGACTTGCGTACCGCTTTGAGCGATGGGCAACGTGTGGTCACGTTGGTTCATGGTGTGGATGTGGTCTGGCACACCTGGGGTGAGCCAGAGCACCCCGCAGTGGTCTTGCTGCACGGCGGCAGCGGCAGCTGGCTGCATTGGGTGCGCAATATTGCCGCACTGCGCGATGCGGGCTGGCGCGTGCTGGTGCCCGATTTGCCGGGCTTTGGTGACTCGGCCTTGCCGTCGGGCTGTGTCGATGTGGATGCCTTGCCCCCCTATCTGCACGGGGGCCTTCAGCAACTGAAACCTGTCGGGCCTGTTCAATTCGTGGGGTTCTCGTTTGGAGGCATGACGGCCGGTTTATGGCTGCAGGCCTACCCTCAAGATGCGCAGGCCATGGTGTTGGTGGGCGCGCCTGGCATGGGGTTGCAAACGGCAGTGCGCACACCTTTAAGGGGCTGGCGTCACTTGCCCACGCCCGAGGCGCAGGCGGTCATCCATAAACACAACTTGCTGGCCTTGATGTTCGAGCATGAAGCTGCGCTGGACGATTTGGCCTTGGCGCTGCACACGGCCAATGTCCACCGCGATCGGATGCCGCGCAGACGTTTGTCCAACACAGATATTCTGGCGCGGGCCTTGCCAGACTTGGAGGTGTCCGTCAGCGCGATTTACGGTGAGCACGATGCGCTGTACCGTGAGCGGTTACCTGAAGTGCAAGGCGCAATGCAAATGCTGTGCAGGCAATGGAACCACTGGATCACGGTGCCCGGAGTCGGGCATTGGGTGCAGTACGAGGCGGCGCAGGCGTTCAACGCCGCCTTGTTGCAGGTGCTGGCAGATCAGGCCTGAACTGCGGAAATGGCCGCGCGCAAGGCCAGCAGGTAGCTGTCCACACCGAAGCCGGCGATCTGGCCTTTGGCAATCGGTGCAATGACCGAATGGTGACGGAATTCTTCGCGGGCGTGGATGTTGGACATGTGCACTTCGATGATGGGGCACTTGAGGATGGCCAGCGCATCGCGAATGCCGTAGCTGTAATGCGTCCAAGCGCCAGCGTTGATCAGCACGGCTTGCGTGCCATCGGTGTGGGCGCGGTGAATGCGTTCGGCCATGTCGCCTTCATGGTTGGTCTGAAAGCACTCGACCTCGGCGCCCAGCTCCTTGCCCAAGGCGACCAGTTTTGCATCGATTTCGGCCAGGGTGGCGGTGCCATACTGAGCCGGATCGCGTTTGCCGAACATGTTGAGGTTGATGCCGTTGAGGGTCAGGATTTTCATGATGAGCGCAGGGGAAATGAGGTCGCAATGCGTCCATTGTCCGCGATTTGGGGCAAGATGGACGCATGAGCACACATCTCAAAATCGATTTCGTCTCCGACGTGGCGTGCCCCTGGTGCGCCGTGGGTCTGTATTCCTTGCAGCAGGCGCTGGCGCAGGTGCAGGGTGATATTTCTGCCGAGCTGCATTTTCAGCCCTTTGAACTCAACCCCGACATGGGGCCTGAGGGGCAAGACCTGTCCGAGCACCTGACGCAAAAATACGGCTCCACCGCAGCCGATCAGGCCCGTATTCGCGAAACCATCACAGCGCGCGGCCAGGAGGTGGGCTTTACCTTCAACCCCGATGGGCGAGGCCGGGTGTGGAACACATTCGACGCCCACCGTCTGCTGGCCTGGGCCGAAGGGCAGGGTGAGGGCGCTCAGCTGCGCCTCAAGCAGGCCTTGCTGGCGGCTTACCATGGCCGAGCTGAGCACATTGCCGACAAAGCGGTGTTGCTTGCGGCTGTGCGGGAAGCGGGCTTGAATGAAGTGGCTGCCAACGAAGTCCTGGACATGGATGCCTACGCCGACAAGGTACGTGCCGTGGAGCGCATGTACCAGCAAGCCGGGGTGCGCTCGGTGCCGGCCATCATCATCAACGACAAGCATTTGATTTCGGGTGGACAGCCTGCAGCGGTGTTCGAACAGGCCTTGCGCCAAATTGCGGCGCAGACGGCCTGGGAAGCCGACGAATGAGTGAGCAGTCGCTCCCGCCCGTCTTGTTCGTTTCGCACGGCTCGCCTCTGTTTGCCTTGAACCCCGGACAGACCGGTCCGGCTTTGCAGCAATGGGCTGCAGAGCACGCGCCAGCGAGTCGCATCAAAGGCATTGTGCTGATGTCGCCCCATTGGATGACGCGCGGCGGCGTGGCGGTCATGAGTACGCCCCAGCCGCGCACCTGGCACGACTTTGGTGGCTTCCCGGATGCGCT
>CAZPTM010000094.1:0-6377 GCA_964589665.1 uncultured Limnohabitans sp.
GTGGCGTGCATCAGCCCACCCGCACGCCGCTGGCGCGGTCGAACAAATGCGCCTGGTCGGCCGACCATTGCAGGTGCACCGTATCGCCCACGTGGGCGTTGAGCACGCCCGGCACACGAGCAGTGAGCTTGCCCACCGCTGTGTCCACAGTGGCATAGGTTTCGGGCCCGGTGGGCTCGATCATGCTCAATTGGCCAGGCACGCCCTGGTCGGCAAAGCTGATGGCCTCGGGACGCAGGCCATAGACCAGGTCGTTGGCGCTGTGCTGCGCAGCTGCCGCGCGCTGTGCATCGGCCAGTTGCAGCGCGACGCCTTGGGCGTTCACACCCTGGCCAGAGCTTTGCACGTCCACCATGTTCATGGCTGGCGAGCCGATGAACTCGGCCACAAAACGGTTGGCCGGACGGGTGTAGATGTCGGCGGGGGTGCCGAACTGCTGCACCAGGCCGTCCTTCATGACGGCGATGCGGTCGCCCAGCGTCATGGCTTCGACCTGGTCGTGCGTCACATACACCGTGGTGGTTTTGGTGCGCTGGTGCAGCTGCTTGATCTCGGCGCGCATTTCCACGCGCAGCTTGGCGTCCAGGTTGGACAACGGTTCGTCAAACAAAAACAGCTTGGGGTCGCGGGCCAGGGCGCGGCCCATGGCCACACGCTGACGCTGACCGCCCGAGAGCTGGCCCGGCTTGCGGTCCAACAGGTGGCCGATTTGCAGCATGGCGGCCACGCGTTGCACGGCGGCCTCGCGCTCGGCCTTGGGCACCTTGCGGATTTCCAGGCCGAAGGCAATGTTTTGCGCCACGCTCATATTGGGGTAGAGCGCGTAACTCTGGAACACCATGGCAATGTCGCGGTCCTTGCTGGGCAGGTGCGTGACGTTGCGATCGCCAATCAGGATGTCGCCGCTGGTGGGATGGTCCAGGCCGGCGATCATGTTGAGCAGGGTGGATTTGCCGCAACCCGAGGGGCCCACCAAAATCAGAAACTCGCCCGCTTCGATCTCCAGGTCGATGCCCTTGAGGATGTGGGTGGTCTGGTTGAAGGTCTTGTGAATGCCTTGAATGGAAAGTGCGCCCATGGTGTTTATCCTTTCACTGCGCCAGCCGTCAGGCCGCGCACAAAATACTTGCCTGCCACCACGTACACAAACAGCGTGGGCAAAGCGGCGATCAACGCGGCGGCCATGTCCACGTTGTATTCCTTGACCGAACTGGAGGTGTTGGCCAGGTTGTTCAGACCCACGGTGATGGGCTTGCTGTCGGCGCCGGAGAAGACCACACCGTACAAAAAGTCGTTCCAGATGTTGGTGAACTGCCAGATCAGTGTGACCACCAAAATCGGCGTGGACAGGGGCATCACGATGCGCCAGAAGATTTGCCAGAAGCTGGCGCCGTCGAGCTGCGCGGCCTTGATCAACTCATCGGGCAGGCCCACGTAGTAGTTGCGGAAAAACAGCGTGGTGCTCGGAATGCCGGCCACGATGTGCACCGCCATCAAGCCCCACACCGAGCTGGCAATGCCCAGCCAGCCGAGCACCTGGCTCATCGGCAACAGCACCACCTGCATGGGCATGAACACGCCAAACAGCATGAAGGCGAACATGGTTTCGCTGCCACGGAATTTCCATTTGGACAGTACGTACCCATTGACCGAGCCCAACAAGGTGGACACCAGCACAGCGGGGACCACCATCATCACCGAGTTCCAGAAGTACGGTTGCAGGCCATTGCACTCGATACCGGTACAAGCCGAGCTCCAGGCCTTGGACCAAGATGACAGGGTGGCTGCGGTTGGCAGGCTCAGCAAGTTGCCGCTGCGTACTTGGTCGGCGTCTTTGAGCGAGGTGACGACCATGACATAAAGCGGGGCCAGGAACCACAACGCGAACAACAGCAAGATACCCCACAACACGAGGCGATGGATGTTGATCCGGTTCATCGCTTGGTCCTCAATTCAGAATACAAATAGGGCACCACAATGGCCGCCACGGTCGCCAGCATCACGGTGGCGCTAGCCGCACCGACACCAATTTGGCCGCGCGTAAAGGCGGTGGCGTACATGAAGGTGGCCGGCAAGTCAGTAGAGTAGCCGGGGCCGCCGGCCGTGAGGGCCATGACCAGATCGAAGCTCTTGATGGCCAAATGGGCGACCACCATCAGCGTGCTGAAAAACACAGGGCGCAGACTGGGCAAAATGATGCTCCAGTAAATGCGCGGCAGGCTGGCGCCGTCCACTTGCGCTGCCTTGATGATTGATTCGTCAATGCCGCGAAGACCCGCCAGAAAAAGCGCCATGACAAAGCCCGCGCTTTGCCAGACGCCGGCAATCACCACGCAGTAAATGGCCGTTTCACCACGCACCAGCCAGTCAAAGGTAAAGCTTTCAAAGCCCCACTGGTGCATCAGGTGCTCCAGCCCGAGGCCTGGGTTCAAAATCCATTTCCATGCCGTGCCGGTCACGATCATCGACACCGCCATGGGATAGAGGTACACCGTACGCAACACACCTTCTGCGCGCACTTTCTGGTCCAGCAAGATGGCCAGGAGAATGCCGATGGCCATGGCGCCGCCAATGAACAGCACGCCAAAGATGCCCATATTGGTCATGGCCACGCGAAAGCGGTCGCTCTCCAGCAGGGTCATGTATTGCTGCAGGCCCACAAACTCGTAGTTAGGCAGGATGCGCGAGGCCGACAGCGACAGGTAGCCGTTCCAGGCCATCAGGCCGTAGATGAACAGCAGCGAGACGATGAAGCTGGGGGCCACCACGATGCGGGGCAGCCAGTCCACCGGGGTGCGGTGCGCAGAAGACATGCGGGGGTTCCGTCAGAAAAAAACCGGACCCGGCTTGTGGCCAGGTCCGGTCAGGACCACAGGAGGATTACTTGGTCTTGGCAGCAGAGGCGATCTTGGCCTGTGCGTCCTTGGTGGACATCTTGTCGTCGTTCCAGAACTGGCTCACGACGTCCTGGATGGCACCGGCAGCGGCCGAAGGAATGGCCATGCCGTGGGCCACGGAGGGCACCAGCGAGCCGCTCTTGGCGGTGTCCACAAAGTCTTTGGCCGACAGTTTGGCGCAGTCGTCAAACTTGGCCAGATCCATGCCCAGACGCACCGGGATGGAACCCTTGTTCAGGTTGAAGGTTTCCTGGAAAGCGGGCGACATGATGGCAGCTGCCAGGTCGTTCTGGGCCTTGATGTTGGCGTCGTTTTTCAGCTTGAACATGGCAAACGAGTCCACGTTGAAGGTGAAGGATTTGGCGGTGCCAGGGGCTGCGCTGCAACCGAAGTCAGCGCCCGGCTTTTTGCCGGCAGCCATGAATTCACCCTTGGCCCAGTCGCCCATCAGCTGCATGCCGGCTTCACCCTTGATCACCATGGCGGTGGCCAGGTTCCAGTCACGGCCAGGAGCGTTCTTGTCGGTGTAGCCCTTGACTTTCTTGAAGGTGTCGAGCACTTTGGTCATGGTCGCGCCGGTCAGGCTGGCCTGGTCCAGTTGCACCAGGGCCTTTTTGTAGAAGTCAGCACCGCCCACACCCAGAGCCACGCTCTCGAAGGTGGTGAAGTCTTGCCAGTTCTGGCCACCGTGGGCCACGGCAATCAGGCCAGCTTTCTTCAGCTTTTCAGCGGCCACAAAGAATTCGTCCCAGTTGGTCGGCACTTTGGCGCCGGCTTTCTTGAATGCGGCGTTGCTGGTCCACAGCCAGTTGACGCGGTGCACGTTCACGGGGGCAGCAATGTAGTTGCCCTTATATTTCATGACGTTGGCGACCACAGGGGGCAGCACGCTGTCCCACTTCTCGGCTTTGGCCACGCCATCGATGTTGGCCAGCACGCCTTCAGCAGCCCACTCTTGCAAAGCTGGGCCCTTGATCTGGGCGGCTGCGGGTGCATTGCCCGAGACCACACGGCTCTTGAGTACGGTCATGGCGTTGTCACCGCCGCCACCAGCGACGGCAAAATCTTTCCAGGTGTGGCCTTGGCCTTGCAGCGTGGCTTTCAGGGCTGAAGCGGCTTTGGCTTCACCACCGCTGGTCCACCAGTGCAGCACTTCAACTTCACCAGCGTGCACGGCGCCAGCCGCCAGTGCAGCCGTGGCCAGTGCGGCGCGGGCGATCAGGGTCTTGGACAATGTTTTCATTTGTGTCTCCAATTGAGCGGCTGTTGCAGCCAGGTTGAATGGACGAAAGGCTGTTAGGCCTTCGCGGGATGAATATTAATTTTTCTTTAATAAATTAATATAAGGTTAAACCCTAGGTCGTTTTTGGCATGCTTGACACCTTGCATACCCGCAAGCTGTAAATCTTCCTTTAAGCTTGCAGGCATGAAACTCCTGCTGGCCGAAGACGATGCTGTGCTGGCCGATGCGCTGGTCACCCAGTTGCAAAGCGCTGGCTTTGAGGTAGAACACGCCCCTAACGGTGCCGTGGCCGAATTCCTGTTGACGCGCCAGCCCCCGGACATTGCCGTGCTGGACTTGGGACTGCCGATGTTGGACGGCCTGAGCGTGCTCAAACAGGTACGTAAAACCCAACCCTCCCTGCCCGTTCTGCTGCTGACGGCCAAAGACTCGCTGGACGATCGTGTGGCCGGTTTGCAAGCCGGCGCCGATGACTACGTGACCAAACCCTTCGACTTCCCGGAGTTGTTGGCACGGTTGCATGCCCTGCTACGCCGCGCTCAGCCGCAAAGCACCCGCGAGCAGTGGGGCGGTCTGTCGCTGGATGCAGATAGCCGTAAAGCCATGGTGAGTGGGTCACCGATCGAGCTCAGCGGCCGCGAGTGGGATCTTCTGGACCTGCTGGTCAACCAGCGCGATAAAGTCGTCACCAAAGACCAGATCGTGCAAGCCTGGAACGGTGAAGGCGCCGAAGTGGGCGGTGGCAACGCGATCGAGGTCTACATCCATAAGCTGCGTCGCAAACTCGAAGGCAGCGGACTGCAAATTCGCACCGTACGCGGCCTGGGCTACCTGATGGAAGCCGATGCCAACCGCTAAACGCACCACTGTGGCACCCGGCAGTGTGGGTATCTCGCTGTCGCGCCAGTTGCTGCTGTGGGTGCTGCTGCCACAACTGGTGCTGTGGCTGGCTGGTGGCATTGCGTCTTACCTGCTCGCGTCGCGCTACGCAGAGCAGGCCATTGATTCGAGCTTGTTGCAGGCGAGCCGTTCGCTGGCCCGCCAGCTCAAACCCATTGGCAGTGGCTTGCTGATCGACTTTCCCCGCGCCGCGCAAGACATTCTGGAAGCTGACCCCAGTGACCGTTACTACTATATGGTCAGCTCTCCACCGGGCAAATTCATTTTGGGCAACCAACTCTTGCCAACACCGCGCGTGTTTGGTGAGCCGGGCATCAACCTGCCCTACTCCGAAGATATCCGTCTGCAACCGCGCACACCCAAAACAGCCAGCGGTGAAGGTGCCCCCATGCGCATGGTGTCGCTGTACCTGAACATTGGCGAAAACAGCGAAAACCCACAAAGCCTGCTGGTACAAGTTGCACGCAGCAGCGCCAACCAACAGGAACTTGCCCAGCGCATTCTGGTAGACATGTTGCTGCCGCTGTCGAGCCTGATGCTGCTCATGACCGTGATCGTGTGGCTGGGTATTCGCGCGGGCCTGGCACCGCTGGCACGATTGCTGCAACAAGTCGAAGGCCGCGCACCCATGGACTTGGCACCTCTGCAACTGTCTTCCGCGCCAAAGGAAGTGTGGTCGCTGGTGAGAGCGCTCAACACCCTACTGCAAACCGCGCGAGACAACGTGGCCCAGCAAAAACGATTCATTGGTGACGCCGCCCATCAGCTACGAACACCACTGGCCGGCCTCAAAAGTCAGACGGAAATTGCGCTGGACGCGACACAAGAACCTGAACTTCGCAAACGCCTGGGCCTGGTACACGACAGCGCCGTGCGCAGCGCCCACGTGGTAACCCAGTTGCTGACCCTGGCAAGGGCCGAGCCCGAGTCCACGCTCAGCCACGATCGCCAGGAGCTTGACCTGACGGCACTGGCACAAGAGGTCACCGCAGCCATGGTGCCACGCGCACTCAAAGCCGGCATCGACCTGGGCATGGAATCTGATGCACCCCCTTCTGAGCTGCACCTGCAGGGCAATGCCTTGCTGTTGCGCGAAGCTTTGATGAATGTGATCGACAACGCCCTGCACTATGCTGGCACCAACGCGCAAGTGACGGTGCGTACTTTTGGCGACACCCATTGGTTAGGCCTGGAAGTCGAAGACAACGGTCCCGGCATTGACCCCGCGCAGCTCGATCGCGTGTTCGAACGCTTTGTGCGAGCCACCGACGTCGGCACCGGTTGCGGTCTGGGCCTGCCCATCGTCAAGGAAATCATTGAGCGCCATGGCGGACAAG
>CAZPTM010000095.1:0-6372 GCA_964589665.1 uncultured Limnohabitans sp.
GGCGTGATCGAGGTCAACATCCACCCCGCGCACAACTGGGGCGAGCTGGTGCAGCACACCGAGTTTTTGTACAAGGCGGCTTTCGAGTCGCGCCTGTCGGCCGAAAAGTTCATGACAGACGGTCGCCACACCGGCACCGGCGGCGGCAACCACATGGTCATGGGCGGGGCCACGCCGGCCGACAGCCCGTTTTTGCGCCGCCCCGAGCTGCTGGCCAGCCTGATCCTGTACTGGCACAACCACCCCTCGCTCAGCTACCTCTTCAGCGGCCTCTTCATCGGCCCGACCAGCCAGGCCCCGCGTGTGGACGAAGCGCGCAACGACCAGGTCTATGAGCTGGAAATCGCACTGCGCGAGATCGTGGCCAACCGAAAAATCTACGGCAACGACATGCCCCCGTGGCTGGTGGACCGCACGCTGCGCAATGTGCTGATCGACGTGACCGGCAACACCCACCGCAGCGAGTTCTGCATCGACAAGCTCTACTCGCCCGACAGCAGCACCGGCCGCCTGGGCCTGCTGGAGCTGCGCGCCTTCGAGATGCCGCCGCACGAGCGCATGAGCATCGTGCAGCAACTGCTGCTGCGTGCGCTGGTCGCCCGCTTCTGGGACAAACCGTACACCGCACCCGTGACCCGCTGGGGCACCGAATTGCACGACCGCTTCATGATGCACCACTGGATCAAGCAGGACTTTGACGATGTGCTCACCGAGCTGGGCGACTGCGGCTTCCATTTCGATCCGGCCTGGTTCGCGCCGCATTTCGAGTTCCGCTTCCCCAAGGTCGGCGAAGTGCAGATCGACGGCATGGTTCTCACGCTGCGCAACGCGCTCGAGCCCTGGCACGTCATGGGCGAGGAAGGCGCGATTGGCGGCACCGTCCGTTATGTGGACTCGTCGCTCGAGCGCATCGAAGTGCATGTGAGCGGCTTCAACCCCTCGCGCCACAGCGTCACCGTCAACGGGCAAAGCCTGCCCCTGCAGCCCACGGGTGTGGCGGGTGAATGGGTCGCCAGCGTGCGCTACAAAGCCTGGAACCCGCCGTCGGCGCTGCACCCCACCATTGGCGTGCATGCACCGCTGACCTTCGACATCGTGGACACCTGGATGAAGCGGTCCCTGGGCGGCTGCCAGTACCACGTGGCCCACCCGGGCGGGCGCAATTACGACACCTTCCCGGTCAACGCCTACGAGGCCGAAAGCCGCCGCCTGGCGCGTTTCTTCCGCATGGGCCACACGCCGGGCCGCATGGCCGGGGTACAGCCCACGCTGGGTGTGCCCGCCAGTCGCGAGTTTCCGTTCACGCTGGATTTGAGGTGAAAATGGCTACATGTCTGACACCCCACGTCCGTTCGAGCACACACAGGAGCCACCAGAGCTCATGAGCTGGCTGCAACTGCACGCCCCTGCTGCACCCGATGGGCATTGGGACGAGTTGCGCGGCCAGCTTGAGCGTGCCAGCAGCAGCGCCGAGCTGGACGCAGGGTGGGCGGCCTTTGTGCAACACCTGGGGTCTCAGGGACTGGCCAGCTTGAGCCCCCGCATGCAGGAATTGCAGCGCCAGGTGCGCGACAACGGCATCACCTACAACGTGTATGCCCACAGCGAAAAGCCGCAACGACCATGGTCTCTGGACCTGTTTCCGCTCATCATTTCGCCCTCTCACTGGCAGCAAATCGAACGTGGCGTGCTCCAGCGCATGCGCCTGCTTGAGCACATCATGGCCGACGCTTATGGCCCGCAAACCCTGGTGGCCAACGGGCAGCTGCCTGCTGCGTTGGTGCAAGGGCATCCGGGCTACTTGCCCGCCATGCATGGTTGCCCGCCTGTGGGCGGGCGTTACCTGAGCATGGCCGCCTTTGATCTCGCTCGCGGGCCGGACGGCCTGTGGTGGCTGCTGTCGCAACGCACGCAAGCCCCCTCCGGCTTGGGCTACCTGCTGGAAAACCGGCTCATCATCTCCCGTTTGTTCACGCAAGGATTTGAGCATTTATCGGTGCAGCGCCTGGCCAGTACCTATCAAGCCCTGGTCAATGGCCTCAAAGCCCGCTGTCCTTTGCCTGCAGGCGAGACGCCACACATTGCTCTGCTCACTCCCGGCCCCTACAACGAAACCTATTTCGAGCACGCCTATCTGGCCCGCTACCTGGGCCTGAGCCTGGTGCAGGCTGATGACCTGACCGTGCGCAGCGATGGCCTGTACCTCAAAACCGTGCAAGGCCTGCAACGCGTGCACGGTTTGCTCAAACGCGTGGACGACGCCTGGCTGGACCCGCTGGAGCTGCGCTCGGATTCCAGCCTGGGCGTGCCCGGCCTGCTGCAGGCTGTGCGCCTGGGCCAGGTCTTGCTGGCCAACACGCCCGGCTCGGGTTTTCTGGAGTCCAACGCCCTGCTTGGCTTCATGCCGGCGCTGGCCAAAAACCTGCTCGACGAAGAACTGGTGCTGCCTGCCATTCCAAGCTGGTGGTGTGGCGAAGCTGCAGCTTTGCCAGAGGCGCTGGCTCAGCTGCCAGAAGGCTTGATCAAGCCCACCTACCCGCAAGACGGTCAGCGCCCCAGCTTCGAGCCACGCCCAGGCCACGGCATGGACCAGCGCGAGCGCGATGAATGGGCGGGCCGCATTTTGCGCATGCCCGAGGCGCACACGGTTCAGTCCTGGTTGCCGCTGTCGCATCTGCCCATCTGGAACCCCAAAGCCGAAGCACCTGGCGCAGTGGAAACGCGGCCGGTGGTGTTGCGTGTGTTTGTGGTGGTGGACGAACAAGGCCAATGGCAAGTGCTTCCTGGCGGTCTGGCACGGTTGGGATCGCACGAAGGCATCGCTTCCATGCAACGCGGAGGCAGCAGCGCCGATGTGTGGGTGCAAGCGTCCTCACGTGAGGACGTGCACCCCTTGAGCCTGCTGGCCGATGTGGCCAAACCGAGGCCCGTGCAACGCCTGGTCACCAGCCGCGCGGCCGAAAACCTGTTCTGGCTGGGACGCTATTCCGAACGCACCGAAAACACCTTGGCCCTGTCTCGCCTGTCGCTGGAGCTGCTCATCAGCGAGCACCAAAGCCACCCGCGCCTGCTCAAGTGGCTCAATGCCCTGACGCGGCGACATGGTCTGGTGCGCAGCGCCTCGCCAAGCGCCAGCCAGTCGCACCGGGTGTTTGAACGCTCCGTCGTGGCCGGGCTGTGGGACACCGAACACACAACAGGGGTGGGCTACAACCTGCGCGGCATGTTGGGGGCCGCCACCTCGGTGCGCGAGCGCTTGTCACCCGAACATTGGCACATGTTGCAAGACACCGAGCAACGATTCTTTGCAGCCGCGCCCGCGGTGCCATCACGCCTGGCCGACACTGCGCAAGCCCAACGCACCCTGACCGATTTGAGCCAGCGCATGGCTGCGCTCACAGGTTTTCAGACCGACCGCATGAGCCGCGACGATGGCTGGCGCATGTTGTCGCTGGGTCGGCACATCGAGCGGCTGGACTTTTTGACGCATGCGCTTGCGCTGGCCGTTCAACACGATGTGCTTCGCGATCAAGCTGGTTTTGACGCCGTGCTGCACCTGTTTGACAGCACCATCAGCTTCCATGCCCAGTACCAGCAAGCCCGCACCCCCTGGGCCTTGCTGGATTTACTGGTGCTCAACACCGACAACCCGCGCTCGCTGGCCTGGGTGGTGCACACGCTACGCTCGCGCCTCAAGCGACTGCAACACCTGGCAGGTGGCGCTACGCTGACTCTGGCCTCGCGCATTCCCGTACTTGAAGCCGAAACGGTGTACCCCTTGCTGGACGCGTCACCCCAAGCCATGCTGGACTGGTTGGCCCAGTGGCCCGATTGCGCCCGCGGCATGGCCGAAGGTTTGAGCGCCCTGTTCTTCACCCACAGCCAGCAAGGCTTGCACAGCGTGGGAGTCTGAGCATGCAGCTGCGCATTCTTCACGACACGATCTACACCTACACCACGCCGGTGGAAAACGCACAGCATGTGGTGCACTTACAGCCCAGCAGCAGTGCGACGCAAACCGTGCACAGCTTTACCCTGCGCATTGACCCCGAACCCACTGCGCTGCACACCCACACCGATGCATTTGGCAACGTCATGAGCCACTGGACGCTGCACCAGGCCCACCAACGCTTGCACGTACGCGCCAGCAGTCAGATCCATACGCAAGTGCTGCCTGCGCCAGAGCCTGCAAGCCTTTTGGCCAACTGGGAAAGCGTGCGCGAGCAGTTTCGTTATCACGCCGGTCAAAGCACGGACCTGAACAGCCAGTTTGTGTTTGCCTCTCACCATGCCCCGGTTGACGAAGCTTTTGCGCAGTTCGCGCGCCCGGCCTTTGTGCCTGAGCGCAGCCTGGTGGATGCGGCCATCAGCTTGATGCAAAGCATTTACCGCGGCTTCACTTACGCCAGTCAGAGCACCGACATCCACACACCTGCCCTGCAAGCGCTGCAGGAACGACGTGGGGTGTGTCAGGACTTTGCACACATCCTTATCGCGTGCTTGCGCAGCCTGGGCCTGCCCGCGCGCTACGTCAGCGGCTACCTGCTCACCCACCCGCCAGAAGGTCAGAAGCGGCTGGTTGGCAGTGACGCGTCACACGCCTGGGCCGCGGTGTATGTGCCTGACATCAAAACGCACGCCAGTGGTGGCTGGCTGCACCTGGACCCCACCAACAACCGCTGGGGCTGGGGCAGCCCCGGCGAGGACTATGTGCAAGTGGCCATTGGTCGAGACTTTGCCGATGTATCGCCCTTGCGCGGCATTCTGCAAGGCGGTGCGTCTCACAGCCTGCAAGTCGGCGTTACAGTGGAGCCTTTGGAACAGACAGATCCCGAGGAATCCACCGATGAGCGTTTACAAGAAACTTGAAGAACTGAACATCCAGCTGCCCCCCGTGGCGGTGCCCGCTGCGGCCTACGTGCCATTTGTGCAGACCGGCAATCTGGTGTTTTTGTCCGGTCACATTGCCAAAAAAGACGGCAAGCCTTGGGTGGGCCAATTGGGCAAGACCATGGGTACCGAAGAAGGTCAGCAAGCCGCTCGCGCGGTGGCTATCGACCTCATGGGCACCTTGCATGCTGCTGTGGGTGACCTCAACAAAGTCAAACGCATCGTCAAGGTCATGAGCCTGGTCAACTCCACTGGTGACTTTACCGAGCAGCATTTGGTGACCAACGGCTGCAGCGAGTTGCTGGGCCAGGTGTTTGGCACAGCAGGTGCACACGCCCGCAGCGCATTTGGCGTGGCGCAAATCCCGCTGGGTGCCTGCGTCGAGATTGAGCTGATCGCCGAACTGGCCTGATCTCTCCCCACAAGCCGTGGTCAAACTTGTGGACAACTGCTTGAATAAGCGCTGCAAACCTGATGCCTCAAGGCTTGCAGCGCAGTGCTCATAAAACAGGCAGCTTACTCGACCCGTGAAATTTTGTTGGGTTTGAAGCCCAAATCCGCCACTTTGCCCTTTTTCGCACGGCTGACCTTGGCGTTGTTGAGGCTGCGGATTTCGAGGGTCTCCTCGCGCTCCTTGCCGCCACGGCCAATGCCTTCGATCTTGATGCTGCGGGTGTAGGCCGCCGCGCCTGCCAGGGTGTCTTTGGCTTCCAGGTCGATCAGCATCAAGCCGCGCCCACCTTTTTCCATCAGCTTGAGTTCGCCAATGTCAAAGGTCAGGATGCGGCCGCCCGTGCTGGCACAGGCCACGCTGGTCGCCGCGGGCATGGCCGGTTTGTCGGCACTGACGCTTGCGCTGGAGGCGCTGACATGCGAAGGCGCGCACACCGTCTCGCCCTCGCCCAGGGTGATGAAGCTCTTGCCGCCCTTGTTGCGCGAGACCAGGCCTTCGACCGTGGCCAAAAAGCCATAACCGCCCGAACCCGACAGCAGCAACGTGGCATTCAGCGGCCCGGCAAAGTAATGGGCAGGTTGGGTGCCGCTTTCCAGATCAATGAGCGTGGTGATGGGCTGGCCATCGCCGCGAGCACCCGGCAGCGCGGCCACCGGCACGCTGTACACACGTCCGTTGCTTCCAAAGACGATGAGCTGGTCCACCGTGCGGCATTCGAAGGTGCCGTACAGGCCGTCGCCAGCCTTGAAGGCGAAGCTGCTGGCCTCATGTCCATGTCCGGTACGCGCACGCACCCAGCCCTTCTGGCTGATGACGACCGTCACGGGTTCGTCCACCACCTTGACTTCGGCCACGGCTTTTTTCTCGGCCTGGATCAGGGTGCGGCGCGCATCGGCAAAGGTCTTGGCGTCCTGCTCGATTTCCTTGACCATCAGGCGACGCAGCGCCGAAGGGCTGCCCAAAATTTCTTCTAGTTTGGCCTGTTCGCCGCGCAGTTCGCTCAGCTCCTGCTCGATCTTGATGGCTTC
>CAZPTM010000096.1:0-6368 GCA_964589665.1 uncultured Limnohabitans sp.
TCGGCGCCAAAGCCTTCGATCAGCTCAATGCCCAAAGCGCGCAGTTGGTCGCTCATGGGGGGGTAGACGCCGGCGTCGCAACCGGTGACTTTGTGGCCGGCCTCGCGGGCCAGCGCGGCAACGCCACCCATGAAGGTGCCGCAAATACCAAGAATATGAATGTGCATTCTCGAATTTTAGAGGGAGGGTGCGGGGCTTTGCGGGCACAATGCCTCGCATGAGCGATGAGATGCATGAAATAGCGGCCGTGGCCGCCAGGCTGGTGGTGGAGGAGGGGCTGCGCTTCGGTCCAGCCAAAACCCATGCTATCCGGCAGTTAGGGTTGCCCGCCCGCACGGCCATGCCCGGCAATGAGCAACTTGAAGATGCGGTGCTCGAGCACTTGGCGTTGTTCCATGCCGACACTCATGCTGTGCATTTGCGCGAGCTCAGGCTGTTGGCGATACGCTGGATGCAGCGCATGCAGGCATTTGATCCGTATTTGACAGGGGCGGTTTGGCTTGGGTATGCCTCTCAGTTGTCTGATGTGGATCTGGACTTGTATGTGGACGACGCCAAAGCTGTAGAAATCGAGCTGATTAACCAGGGTGTTGCCTATGACGCGGGGCAAATTGACGCGGGTCGACGCGAGCCTGTGCCCGTGGTGCATGTGAATGAACGTGTGCAGGCTTGGCCACACGGGGTGAGCGTGTACATGCGTGTTCACGATCGTGGCGCCTTGCGCGGGGCCTTGTTGCCCGACAGCAAGGGTCGAAGCCCTCGAGGAAATATTGCGGCGGTGCAGGCGTTGCTGGACAAACAAGAAGGGGTGCGAGCATGACAGATCGTGGGAATGAACGGCGTCAGTCACGCCGTGTATGGCTGGCGGGTGTGGCCGCCCTGCTGGCCGGGATGGGCGTTGCGATGTGGCGCTGGCGTGAGTCGCCGGTACAAGCCGAAGGCCTCACTCAGGTTTGGGGGGTTACGGTGACCACACCGGATGGACAAGCCTTGTCCTTGTCATCTTTGCGGGGCAAACCCCTGCTTTTGAACTTTTGGGCGACTTGGTGTCCGCCTTGTGTAGAGGAGCTTCCCATGATTGACGCTTTCTGGCGTCAACATGCGCCAAATGGCATTCAAGTGATTGCATTGGCGGTAGACCGCATGGATTCGGTCAAGGCTTTTCTGCGTAAACATCCATTGCATATGCCTGTTGGGGTGTTGGGTTCAGATGGATTGGGTTTGGCTAAAACCCTGGGTAATGCAGCTGGCGGGCTCCCATTTAGTGTGTTTTTAACGGCAGATGGTGAAATTTATAAACAAAAGCTTGGAAAGCTTACCGATGCAGACCTTGAGCAGTGGCTGAAAAGCCTGGACAAAAACTAGGTAGTCAATGAATTTGACGGACATGAAGCGCAAAGAAAAGCCAATTTGAGGCACAAAAGATGATTTTTAAGAACTGCTTGGTGTACATTGCGGGCATCTAATAGATCTTTACTGGAGGTTCCATGGATTTGCGCAAACTCAAGACACTGATTGATCTGGTGTCCGAATCCAATGTGTCCGAACTGGAAATTACGGAAGCTGAAGGCAAGGTCCGTATCGTCAAGAGTGTTGCCGGCTCGGTCATGGCTGCCCCTGTGGCCCTGGCTGCCCCTGTCACGGCGGCTGCACCCACCCCCGCTGCCATGGCCGCACCTGTTGCAGCAGCCGAAGTGGCGGCGCCTGCAGCGCCCTCGGGTCATGCAGTCAAGTCGCCGATGGTTGGCACTTTCTACCGTGCGTCCAGCCCCGGCGCTTCTGCCTTCGTGCAAGTGGGCAGCCAGGTCAAGGAAGGCGATACCCTGTGCATCATCGAGGCCATGAAGATCCTCAACGAGATTGATGCCGACAAGTCCGGCACCATCACCCAGGTGCTGTGTGAAAACGGCCAGGCTGTCGAGTACGGACAGCCCCTGTTCATCATCGAATAAGCGGGTCTGGCCATGTTCAAAAAAATCCTGGTCGCCAACCGTGGCGAAATTGCCTTGCGTATCCAGCGCGCCTGCCGCGAGTTGGGCATCAAGGCGGTCATGGTCTATTCCGAGGCCGACAAGGAAGCCAAATACGTCAAATTGGCGGACGAGGCTGTGTGTATCGGCCCGGGTCCGTCGGCGCAAAGTTATCTGAACATGCCGGCCATTATTTCGGCCGCCGAGGTCACTGATGCAGAGGCGATCCATCCGGGCTATGGCTTCTTGAGCGAGAACGCCGACTTTGCCGAGCGCGTTGAAAAGTCCGGTTTCCAGTTCATTGGCCCGACACCAGAGTCGATTCGCATCATGGGCGACAAGGTCTCGGCCAAGCAGGCCATGATCAAAGCGGGCGTGCCTTGCGTGCCGGGTTCGGACGGCGAGTTGCCTGACGATCCGGCGCAGATCCGCGCCATTGCCAAGCGTGTGGGTTACCCGGTCATCATCAAGGCCGCAGGCGGCGGCGGCGGTCGCGGCATGCGCGTGGTCCACACCGAGGCGGCACTCATCAACGCGGTGCAGATGACCAAGGCCGAAGCGGGGGCTGCCTTTGGTAACCCCGCGGTCTACATGGAAAAATTCCTGCAGAACCCGCGCCACGTCGAAATTCAGGTGCTGGCCGACAAGCATCGTAATGCGGTGTACCTGGGTGAGCGTGATTGCTCCATGCAGCGCCGCCACCAGAAAGTGATTGAAGAGGCGCCAGCGCCTGGCATTCCTCGCAAGCTGGTCGAAAAGGTGGGCGAGCGTTGCGTGGCGGCTTGCAAAAAGATTGGTTACCGCGGAGCGGGCACGTTCGAGTTTCTGTACGAAAACGGCGAGTTTTACTTTATTGAAATGAACACCCGCGTGCAGGTGGAGCATCCGGTGACAGAGCTGATCACTGGGGTGGACATTGTCAAAACCCAGATCATGGTCGCCGCGGGCGAAAAGCTGCCATTCACACAGCGCCAGATCGAAATTCGAGGTCATGCCATCGAGTGTCGCGTGAATGCTGAAGACCCCTTCAAGTTCATACCCTCTCCGGGTCGTATCACTATGTGGCACCAACCCGGTGGCCCTGGCGTGCGCGTGGACTCACATGCCTATACCAACTACTTTGTGCCGCCCAACTACGACTCCATGATCGGCAAGATCATCGTGCACGGCGACACGCGCGAGCAAGCCATAGCGCGCATGCAAACGGCGCTGGCCGAGACTGTGGTGGAAGGCATCAAAACCAACATCCCGCTGCATCGCGAGCTGATGGTGGACGCCAAGTTCATGGCCGGTGGCACCAATATCCATTACCTTGAGCACTGGCTCGAGCAACACAAGCGCTAAAGCCATGTTCGAGTTGTGCCTGTTGGCTCCCCAGGAGCGCATTGATGACTTGAGCGACGCACTCGATGCACTCGATGCGCTGAGCGTGTCAGTCGAAGACGCTGATGCATTTACCGAGGCCGAGCAAGCCATTTTTGGCGAACCTGGCATGCCGGCCACGCAGTCGGGCTGGAACCGTTCGCGCGTGCTGGCGCTGTTTGCAGAGCAAGCCCTGGCCCAGCAGGCGCTGGACTTGCTGAAGGTGCAGGACTTTTTCGAGGGCTGTTCGTCGCTGGGCGTGCGCGCAGTCGAAGACCAAGATTGGGTCCGCCTGACACAGTCGCAATTTGCACCGGTCGAAATCACCCCGGAATTCTGGATTGTGCCGACCTGGCACGAGCCACCTGCACAGGCTACAAAAACCATTCGCCTGGATCCAGGCTTGGCATTTGGCACAGGCACACACCCCACTACACGCATGTGTTTGCGCTGGTTGGCCACGCACCCCCTGGCGGGCCAACGTGTGCTGGACTACGGCTGTGGCTCCGGCATCTTGGCCATTGGCGCAGCCAAATACGGCGCAGGCTCTCTGGATGCCGTGGACATTGACGAGGCGGCCGTTCAGTCCACCGAGCTCAATGCGCAGGCCAACCATGTGCAGCTCAATGCAGGATTTCCTGAGTTGGCAAAAGGCACTTACGACACCGTGCTGGCCAACATTCTGGCCACCCCGCTGAAGGTGCTGGCGCCCTTGTTGTGCGCCCACGTCGCTGCTGGCGGCTACCTGGTGCTAGCCGGTATCCTCGAGCGACAAGCCGATGAGCTCAAGGCAGCATATTCGCCTTGGGTCGAACTGCAAGTGGCCGACAGTCAAGAAGGCTGGATTTTGATGACGGCCCGAAAGGCTTGAGCCTTGCGCCGCCCTGGCCTCTAAAATGCCGTTATGGCATGGATGACTTGTTGCCCCTCTTGTCGGACCACTTTTCGCGTTACAACTGAGCAGTTGGCGCAGGCACAGGCTTGGCTGCGCTGTGGCCAATGCGAGCGGGTCTTTGACAGCACCGGCTTGGTCGTCAGATGGCATGAGCCTAAGATTGCTGATGATATCGAACCATCTGCGGTGCCGCAGGGGGCGCTGTCCTTGCAGACGGTTCAAACTGCTTCGCAACAGGAGGGCAAGGGCTTGTGGTTGGCTGCGTTGCTCTTGTTGTGTATTTTGCCCATGCTTTTGATGATGCCTCATCGCCGGGCATTGCTAGCTCAATGGCCGCAACTTGGCCCTGCGTGGAGCAAGGTATGTGTGCTGGCTAAATGTGAAGTTCCCGCCTTGGTTCGCGCTCAAGATGTGGTGATCGATTCTTCAAGTTTTGTCCCGCAGCCGCAGGGCTACTCGTTGGTTGCCTTGTTGCGAAATCAAGGCGCTTTGTCTGTGTTCCCACCTGCGTTGGAGCTGACACTTCTCGATACACAGGATCAGGTAGTGTTGCGGCGCGTTTTTACACCTGAGCAAATGCAACTGACTCAAGCCTTGGTGCCCGAGCAAACATTGGAGCTGCGCTTGGACTTCACGCTTGAAGTCAATACGCCGACAGTGAACGGTTATCGCTTGCGTAGCGTTCAGCCTTGAAATTTCCGTCAAGAAAAAAGCCTGCCACTTTTCAGTGGCAGGCTTGCTGCATGAATCCTCGTGAGGATCAGGGCTTGGCGGCCGAAGGAAACGGCCACGCAGCCTGAGGGCTCAACGTGGTTTGCGCAGCAGGGGCAGCGGGGGCTTTGGCGGCCTTTTTGGCAGCGGGCTTTTTAGCGGCCTTTTTGGGCGCTGCGGCTTTTTTGGCAGCAGGCTTCTTGGCGGCAGCTTTTTTCGCTACGGCCTTTTTGGCAGCGGGCTTTTTAGCAGCGGCTTTTTTAGGAGCTGCGGCCTTTTTGGCCACTGGCTTTTTGGCAGCGACTTTCTTGGCTACTGGCTTTTTAGCGGCGGCCTTTTTAGGAGCTGCAGCTTTTTTAGCCACTGGCTTTTTGGCAGCGGCTTTTTTAGGAGCTGCAGCTTTTTTAGCTACTGGCTTTTTAGCGGCGGCTTTTTTAGGAGCAGCGGCTTTTTTAGCTGGAGCAGCTTTCTTGGGGGCTGCAGCTTTTTTAGCTACTGGCTTCTTAGCCACAGCCTTTTTAGCAGCAGGTTTTTTGGCCGTAGCGGCCTTTTTAGCGGGAGCAGCTTTTTTTGCGGCTGCTTTTTTTGCAGTTGCCATGGTTTTCTCCTTGATCAAGTTGAGAAATCAACACAGGGAAACGCTTTGCACATGTTGGAGTGTGCAAAACGATTCATGGCGCTGAAGCAAGCTCCAGCGCCATGAATTCGGGAAAGTCGCAGCGCCAACCCCGTGCTGGGGAAGGTCGCTTGCGGCTTGAAAGGGGTGTGCATGAGTTTGTGGGTCAATCCCAGGACAACGCGCCACCAGACTGGTATTCAATGACGCGGGTTTCGAAGAAGTTGCGTTCCTTTTTCAGATCGATCATTTCGCTCATCCAGGGGAAGGGATTCTCTTCGTTAGGGAACAGCGCTTCCAGGCCAATTTGCGTGGCGCGGCGATTAGCGATGTAGCGCAGATAGCCTTTGAACATGGAGGCGTTAAGACCGAGCACGCCACGCGGCATGGTGTCTTCGGCGTAACGGTATTCCAGGTCCACTGCCTTTTGGAACAGGGCCTTGATTTCGGCCTTGAACTCGGCCGTCCAAAGGTGTGGGTTCTCCAACTTGATCTGGTTGATCAGGTCGATGCCGAAGTTGCAGTGCATCGACTCGTCGCGCAGGATGTACTGGTACTGCTCGGCAGCGCCGGTCATCTTGTTCTGGCGTCCCAGCGCGAGGATCTGCGTGAAGCCGACGTAGAAGAACAGGCCTTCCATCAGGCAGGCGAAGACGATCAGGCTCTTGAGCAGGGTCTGGTCGGCTTCCATGGTGCCGGTCTTGAAGTGTGGGTCCATGATCGCGTCGATGAACGGGATCAGGAATTCGTCCTTGTCGCGGATCGAAGAGACCTCATGGTAGGCGTTGAAGATTTCCGATTCGTCCAGGCCTAG
>CAZPTM010000097.1:0-6360 GCA_964589665.1 uncultured Limnohabitans sp.
ATGTTGGCGGCGTAGTCGCTGTTTGGGCAGTAAACGATGGCGTCTTCGCCAGTGGCGGCAATCACCTGAAACTCTTCGGACAAATCCCCGCCAATGGCACCGCTGTCGGCCGCCACGGCGCGGTAGCGCAGGCCAAAGCGGTCAAAAATCTTGCGGTAGGCCTGCGCCATGTTCTGGTAGCTGGCTTTGGCACCGGCCTGGTCCTTGTCGAAGCTGTAGGCGTCCTTCATGATGAATTCACGCCCGCGCATCAGGCCAAAACGCGGACGACGCTCGTCGCGGAATTTGGTCTGGATCTGGTAGAAATTTTTGGGTAGTTGCTTGTAGCTGCGAATTTCCTGGCGGGCAACATCGGTCACTACCTCTTCGCTGGTGGGCTGCACCACAAAGTCGCGACCATGGCGGTCCTGAATACGCAGCAATTCAGGACCCATCTTGTCAAAGCGGCCCGTCTCCTGCCACAGCTCGGCGGGCTGGACCACGGGCATGGTCATTTCAATGGCCCCCGCGCGGTTCATTTCTTCGCGCACGATGGCCTCGACCTTGCGGATCACACGCAAGCCCATAGGCATGTAGTTATAGATGCCTGCACCCAGCTTTTTGATCATGCCTGCGCGTGTCATGAGCTTGTGGCTCACGATCTCGGCATCGGCGGGGGCTTCCTTGAGGGTGGAAATCAGAAATTGAGAGGCTTTCATGGGCTTGAAGTTCTGGCAAATATGACACGAATTTGGCGGGCTGCGCCTTGCGCGTGCATAATGGTTGCAGTTTAAAAATTTGGGGTTGATTATGCTTGACCGTGAAGGGTTCAGACCCAACGTCGGCATCATTCTGCTCAACCAGAAAAACCAGGTATTTTGGGGCAAGCGCATCCGCACCCACAGCTGGCAGTTTCCGCAAGGCGGCATTGACCGCGGCGAAAGTCCTGAACAAGCCATGTTCCGGGAGCTGCACGAAGAAGTGGGCCTGCATCCGGAGCATGTGCGCATCGTGGCCCGTACCCGAGACTGGTTGCGCTATGAAGTGCCAGAGCGCTACGTGCGACGTGAGTCGCGTGGCTTTTACCGTGGCCAAAAACAAATCTGGTATTTGCTGCAAATGACGGTTGCTGACCATCATCTGAACCTGCGCGCCACTAACCACCCCGAGTTCGACGCCTGGCGCTGGAACGACTACTGGGTCCCGCTGGATGTGGTGGTGGAGTTCAAACGCGGCGTCTACGAAATGGCACTGACCGAGCTGGTGCGCTTCTTGCCCCGCCAGGACCGACAAAACCGCTATTTGCGGGGCAACAACCGCCAAACACAGCCACGCGACAATGCGACCCGCCAAGAACACACAGGGTTAGTCGTGCCCATGCACATGGAGTTGCCACCCGGCGCCAGCTTCGATCCCAACCCGCCGGGCTGAGCGATCGCGCTTGTTCAGCGCGTCAGAATCAGATTGTCGCGGTGCACCATCTCGGGCTCAGCGGTATAACCCAGCAAGCCTTCGAATTCATGCGAAGGCTTGCGGCATAGCAGGCGCGCTTCGGCAGCCGCATAGTTAGCCAGGCCTCGGGCCACTTCCGCGCCCTGTTCGTCACGAATAGCGATCACGTCGCCACGCGAAAAGTCACCTTCAACGGCCGTCATGCCAATGGGCAAAAGGCTCTTTCCCTCGGTGCGCACTTTGTGGGCTGCGCCGGCATCCACCGACACCGAACCACGCAGCTGCAGATGATCGGCCATCCACTGCTTGCGCGCTTGCTGTTTGGCGGTTTGCGCCACAAGCAACGTGCCAATGTTTTCGCCCTGCGCCACGCGCAGCAAAGCATCGGGTGCACGACCCCAGGCAATCAATGTGGATGCACCCGAACCCGCTGCGCGCTTGGCCGCCAGAATTTTGGTGAGCATGCCGCCTTTGCCAATGCTGGAGCCTGCGCCACCGGCCATGGCTTCCAGCGCCAGCTCGCCAGCGCGAGCTTCGTGCACAAAGGTGGCAGCCGGATCCTTGCGGGGGTCTGCGGTATACAAGCCTTTTTGGTCGGTGAGGATGATCAGCAGGTCAGCCTCAACCAGGTTGGCCACCAAGGCCCCCAAGGTGTCGTTGTCGCCAAACTTGATTTCATCATTGACCACCGTGTCGTTTTCATTGATGACTGGCAACACGTGGTGCTGCAGCAGCGTCAGCAAAGTCGAGCGGGCATTGAGGTAACGCTCGCGGTCAGCCAGGTCAGCATGGGTGAGCAGCACCTGCGCGCTGCCCATGCCGTTGGCACGCAGCTGCGTTTCGTACATCTGCGCCAGGCCCATTTGCCCTACAGCGGCTGCCGCCTGCAGTGCGGGCACTTCGCTGGGTCGCGTGGTCCAGCCCAGGCGCTTCATGCCTTCGGCAATGGCACCGCTGGACACCATGATGACTTCCTTGCCCGCCTGCGCCAGCTGCGCCAGCTGGCGACACCATTCGCCAATGGCGGCTTCGTCCAGACCTCGACCTTCGTTGGTTACCAGGCTGGAGCCCACCTTGACCACGATGCGACGCGCGTCACGCAAAAGGGTGGAGAGTTGTGCGGTCATCGGTGTCTCGGTGCAACGATTGGAGGTTTATTCGGCTGCCAGGTCTGTGAAGCGGGGGTCTACATCGACCTCGCCCTGCTCCTGCACCTGTTGGGTGCGGATGTGTTTGTAAATGTCGCGAATCAAGCCTTCGCAACCTTCACGCGTGAGCGCCGAAATTTCGAACACCGGGCCTTTGTAACGCATGCGCTTCACAAAGTCTTTGACACGGGCCTCACGCTCTTCAGCCGGCACCATGTCCAGCTTGTTGAGGACCAACCAACGGGGCTTGGCGTACAACTCGGCATCGTATTTTTTGAGCTCGGCCACAATGGCTTTGGCTTGCACCACCGGGTCCACACCCTCATCAAACGGCGCAATGTCCACCACATGCAGCAGCAAACGCGTGCGCTGCAAATGGCGTAAAAACTGGTGCCCCAGGCCAGCGCCCTCAGAGGCGCCTTCAATCAGCCCCGGCACATCGGCGACCACAAAGCTCTGCTCGGGACCGACCCGTACCACACCCAGATTGGGGTGCAGCGTGGTGAAGGGATAGTCGGCAATCTTGGGACGCGCATTGGATACGGCCGCAATGAAGGTGGACTTGCCCGCATTGGGCATGCCCAGCAGGCCAACATCGGCCAGGACCTTGAGTTCGAGCTTAAGGCTCTTGCGTTCGCCTGCATGGCCCGGCGTTTTTTGACGTGGCGCGCGGTTAATGGCGCTCTTGAAACGCAGATTGCCAAAACCACCGTCACCGCCTTTGGCGATCATCAGCTTTTCGCCCGCGTGCAGCAGTTCGTACAGCACCTCGCCGGTTTCGGCATCAGTGATGATGGTGCCCACCGGCATCTTGAGCGTGATGTCGTCGCCCATGGCGCCAAACATGTCCGAGCCCATGCCGTGCTGACCGCGCTTGGCCTCGTGGCGGCGCGAATAGCGGTAGTCCACCAGTGTGTTGAGGTTGGGGTCAGCCAGGGCAAACACGTGGCCACCACGGCCACCGTCGCCACCGTCGGGGCCGCCAAATTCTTTGTACTTTTCATGACGGAAGGAGACGCAGCCGTTCCCACCGTCACCTGCAGCGATGTCGATATAGGCTTCGTCAACAAACTTCATGATGTATCCAGTTCAAAAATGCGAAAAGCCCCGACGGGCGGGGCTGCTTCGCTGAAAACGGAACCAGGCTTAAACGGCCGGGGTCACGTTCACTGTGTGCTTGTTCAGCTCGCCTTTGACAGCAAACGACACATGGCCGTCCACCAGGGCAAACAGGGTGTGGTCCTTGCCGATACCCACGTTGTTGCCAGCGTGGAATTTGGTGCCACGTTGACGCACGATGATGGAGCCGGCGCTGATCAGTTGACCACCGAAAGCCTTGACACCCAGCATCTTTGGCTTGGAATCACGACCGTTGCGCGTAGAGCCGCCGCCTTTTTTCTGTGCCATGACCTGTTCTCCTTAGGCAGCGATTGCACCGATTTGCAGTTCGGTGTATTGCTGACGATGACCTTGACGCTTTTGGTAGTGCTTGCGACGACGCATTTTGAAAATGCGCACTTTGTCGTGCTTGCCGTGCGCCACGACCGTGGCTTTAACAGTTGCGCCGGACACCAGGGGCGTACCAACCTTGATTTCAGCGCCGTTGCCGACGGCCAAAACCTGGTCAATCACGATTTCCTGGCCAACGTCCGCAGCAATCTGTTCTACTTTGATTTTCTCGCCGGAAGCAACGCGATACTGCTTGCCACCGGTTTTTATGACCGCGTACATATATGACCTCTTCGAATCAGGAGTCTCCCGCAGGGCGAATTCCCCGCAGAGCCTTTGATTCTATCACGCCTGAAAACCATAGGCAAGCCGCCTATAATCAGTCTCGTGCGAGGTGCAGTTTGCCTCGCCCCACAGGAATACCGCCTTGTCCGCCACCATCGAATCCACCGCCGACGTCCTGAATCTGGTCGCCTCCGACATGGCCCAGGTGGATCGCGTGATCACTGAGCGCCTCGATTCAGGCGTTCCCCTGGTGGGCGATGTTGCCCGTTACATCATTTCGGCCGGTGGTAAACGCCTGCGCCCGGTCTTGCTGCTGCTGACCTGCGGCGCCCTGGGCTACAAGGGCGAACAACGCCACAACCTGGCCGCCGTGGTCGAGTTCATCCATACCGCCACGCTGCTGCACGACGATGTGGTGGATGAATCCACCCTGCGCCGCGGCCGCCCCACCGCCAACGAAAACTTTGGCAACCCGGCCAGCGTGCTGGTAGGCGACTTTCTGTATTCGCGCGCTTTCCAGATGATGGTCGATGCCGACAGCATGCGCGTCATGCAAGTGCTGGCCGACGCCACCAACGTGATTGCCGAAGGCGAAGTGCTGCAGCTCATGAACATGCACGACGCCAGCCTGGATGAAGAAGGTTATCTGCGCGTCATTCGATCCAAAACCGCCAAACTGTTTGAAGCCAGTGCCCGACTGGGTGCCATCTTAGGCGGTCACACCTCCGCCATTGAAGACGCTTGCGCCACCTACGGCCAAGCCTTGGGCACCGCATTCCAGGTGATTGACGACGTGCTCGATTACGACGGTAACACCACCGAAATGGGCAAAAATCTGGGAGACGACCTGCGCGAAGGCAAGGCCACCCTGCCCTTGATTTTGGCCATGCAAAAAGGCACGCCCGAACAAAGCATCACCATTCGCGAAGCGATTGAAAACGGCAGCGTAGACCAACTACACCAAATTGCAGACATTGTGCGCAGCACCGGCGCCCTGCAAGGCACTCGTGACGCTGCAGCGGCAGAAGCCCAACGCGCGATTGACGCCGCCCTCCAACTGCCCGACAACATCTACCGCCAGGCTATGGTGGCTCTGGCCTCGCAGCTGCTGCAGCGAAGAACCTGAGCACCAATTAACGCTACAATCTCGGCCTTGGCGGGGTGTAGCTTAGCCTGGTAGAGCGCTACGTTCGGGACGTAGAGGCCGGAGGTTCGAATCCTCTCACCCCGACCATCAAGACACCGGAAAACCCACTGATCGCACAAGGTCAGTGGGTTTTTTCAATTTAGCGTCAGCCCTCATTGACCAGCACCCGACTGTGCGTCCATGATGCTCAAAAAACATCAGGGAGAACGCCATGGCCGAGCCACAGTTGCAGGCGGGGGAGGACGCACCCGCCGTCCTGTATTTGCAAAAAATTCTGGAGCAGGCTGCTCAGCTGCTGGCCTCGGATGTGCATATCGAGCCTTACGAGCACAAGCTGCGTGTCCGCGTAAGGGTGGACGGCATTCTTCGCGAAATCGACACCCCGCCATTGCCCTTGAAGGACCGACTGGCCTCGCGCATCAAGGTGCTATCGCGGCTGGACATTGCCGAGAAACGATTGCCCCAAGACGGCCGCATGAAGCTCAGCTTGCCATCTGGCAAAGAGCTTGACCTGCGCGTGAGCACCCTGCCCACGCTTCATGGTGAAAAGCTTGTGCTTCGCCTGCTGGACGATCACCACGCCATGCAGCCACTGGACAGCCTGGGTTACGAACCGCAGCAGCTGCAATGGTTGCGTGAAGCCATTGCCAAACCCGAAGGCCTGGTTCTGGTCACCGGCCCTACGGGCGCGGGCAAAACGCAATCGCTTTACGCCTGCCTGCACCAACTCAACCTCGAGGGGGTCAACATTTCCACGGTAGAAGATCCATGCGAAATCCCTATGGCAGGCATCAACCAGGTCAATGTGCAAGACAAACCGGGCCTGGACTTTGCCACGGTGTTGCGCGCCTTTTTGCGTCAGGACCCGGACATCCTGATGGTGGGTGAAATTCGCGATCT